>JAGASY010000108.1 GCA_017621515.1 Bacteroidaceae bacterium | reverse complement strand
TATGCAAAACAATCCTGCGGACTTTTCACCAGAATGGCAAGTAAAATCGCCGCTATGACATTTATGCAATATGTGAATTTCATCAATCATCGTCCGATTGGGCAGATAAAATATTCACTAATCTAATTCAACCAACAGGTTGTTGAAATCTATCTCTATAGAGCCGAACTTTTCTTCACCTCTACCACCATCATCATCTTTTTCTTGATTATTCCTGAAAATCAGAGGTTCGTATATTGGATTCCGACTCTTTGTCTCATATTGCTTATAGCAATAATAGAGGCATGCAGTCTTTATCCAACTAGCCAATGTACTCTCTCCTCGAAAATTATCCATCTGACATTTCCCCGATATTTTACTCGGAGCTAATACTACTATATAAATTTCATCTATGAATTCTTTGCAGTTAATGCAATCTGTATAGTAGTTGTCATATATGGATTTGGAAAGAGGATAGCACCGCTGGTAGAAATATTTTCGGGTAACCAAATTGTCCCTTTTTATTAAGGCTTTGGCTATTTTCAAATCTTCATGATATATCTTCTTTACTTCCATGTTATATGCTTTGTAACTCTGTTTTGTCCCTCCATTCGGTTTGTTGCCAGTTCCCGGAAGAACGTGGAAACTTTCCGGCTGCTTGTTCTACGAACTCTTGCATTGCCTATCAAAGTGAACAGATAACATTAGACCCCCTGCCGATATGAGATATACTTATACCACATGGTATCCTCTTTATCCTTTCTGCTAATTTACTGTAAAACTAACGAGTGATACCACTGACTACGATATACATCACACATGGACTTCTCCGTTGCTAAGTTCATGGCTTTGATTTGGTAATTTGCTAGATTCCTGTCCACCAAGAACAAAGTGTCAAGTAAACACCTTCTAAATGTCAGAACTACACCCACCCAATACCCATCTCGCATAGACTGTCATAAATGACTCGCCACACTCAATACGGTGTAATATTACTGTAATGAAAAAGCACGTCTAACCACAACAGCTATGGTATGAGAATCGTATAATCCGTTGTAAAAATACAAAAAAGTTCATTTTGCATTCAATTTAGTAAACAATAATTTGTAAATTTCTTAAAATTAGTCTGCTTTTAACTTGTAATATTTACAAGTTCAGACTTCTATATATAAGAAATCTCAAAACAGAGCTTTTTATGCTTCAAAGAGAATGCTTGAGACATTAGTTGTCCGAATAGTTGTTGCTTTATGTCAGCATCTACTAAAATGTCAATATTACGTAGCACAGACATCCCGACATATTTTTTAATGAAATCAGACAAGAAGTTATTTAAATGATATTGATCCTCAAATTCTAAATGACGAAAACCTATTTGCAGATAATACTGCAGATGATATTTTAACTGATTTATAATTATTTTTTAGCCAGAAGAAAAATTTGTCATATCCTTTGCCCATGACGGCATTCTAAATTCAGTCTACATTAAGAAAATATACAATTATGTCAAAGATTATAGGAGAGCCGGAGCCTTGGCCACAGACCATACCGGAAGAGATTGCACAACAATATGCAGATACGTGCGCTGTCAAGTCACAGCAAATAGTGATGAAGACTTTTGGTATTGATATTCCAGAAGACCAATTGGCAATAGAAAGTGCTATAAAAGGATATTACATGCCAGGAGAAGGTTCCGATCCTGATTTCGTGGGAAGATTACTTAACGATCATGGCATCGAAACTCATTCGGAAGAAAATGCCAATGTTTATGATTTGGTCAACGAGTTGGCACAGGGACACAAGGTCATTGTCGGTGTGGACGCAGATGAGTTGTGGCGACCGACTTGGTATAACGACATTTTCGGTGAACAGGCAAATCATGCCCTTGTGGTGACCGGTATTGATACCACCGATCCCGAAAATGTAAAAGTCATAATTACCGACCCCGGAACAGGTGATGTTGCAAAAGAATATCCATTAGACCAGTTTCTTGACGCTTGGCACGATTCCAATTGTTTCTATGTGGCGACCAATGCTCCTGCCCCCGCAAACAATCCGGAAATGAGCGGCTTTGATTTTGAGGCAGGGCATATACCGTTTGTCTGCAACATACCTTACGACAGCTATGAGCCTTTGGTTGAGCAATTCGGTATCTTCCATGATGACATTATAAAGCACATGAATGAATGTCTTGATAATCTTAACGAAGTAAGTGATGATTCTATCTATAGTATGGATGACTTTCACTCAGCTTTTGCTCACATGGAATGTGTGGAACAGATGATGCAGGATTCATGGAACTCGTGGGATGAGATAGCCCAAGACCAATCTGCTGAAATTTGCGACCATTTAGTTAACGATTTCTGGGATTGGAATACTTGTCAGTCCACTCTGCCTGACGTAATAGACATAGATGCATTTGATATAGACGCATTTGATATGTAATAAAGCATTTTTTGAATTATGGAAAAGAACATTGACAACATATCGGCACAAATCAAACAGAATTTGATTGAACTGTGCAACAAGACACTCACTTGTGCAAACACCGAAGAGTTCCCAAATGGGACAAAAGATATAGAATATGCCCTTAATAACATAAAAAACGACATTTTTGATGTTGTAGTCTGCGGAGAGGTGAAGAAAGGAAAGTCCTCGTTCATAAATGCGATTATGGGAGAAAATATACTGCCTGTGGACACAAGAGTAGCCACATCCCAGGCTTTCCGTATTGTCAACTCAGAGGAACAAGCTTTCTACCTTGTATTTACAGACGGGAGCAAACAGCGGGTCGGACGTGAGGAACTTGAAAATTATGGTTCACAAGTAAAAATAGACAAGAACGGAGAACCGATAACATTTGGAAAGATTGTAGATTATATGGAGGTACATACCCCAATCCCTTTCCTCCCGAAATCAGTGGTTCTTGTTGATACTCCGGGACTTGGAGCTATATATGCTAATCATGCAATAGTGACGATGCGGCATTTGGCAAAAGCCTCTGCAGTTATATTTGTAATGGATCCTGCTAATCCTCTGACAGACACGGAGCTTTCGTTTTTGAACACAATAACAGAAACGACATCCAATGTCTTGCTCGTGATGACAAAACAGGACAACTATGATTCTGAATATATAGAAGCGCAGATAAAACGCAATATGGAAATTCTTGTCGAGAAAGGATTTAAAGACAAGTTCAGCTGTGATGAGGTGAAAATACTTCCTATGTCGAGCACGTTACTTTATGATGTGTCAAATGCTGAAATGGAAAATACCGACAGAGAGACGTTCTACGAAATAAGCTGTTTTGAGACAGTAAAAATGGAACTTCTCAGAATGTTGCAGACAACAATTGGCTTGTCAAAAAGCATTGTGGCTTATAATGCTTTAAATGACTACAATAGTCAGGTGATGTCTGCCATTTCTGAGAGAGACACGGTGTTGAATTCACTTGGCGATGGCAAACAGTTGTTAGTGGAAAAGCAACAAGTAAAAGCGAACTTTCAAAGCAAGTGGGGGCCTAACGGAGAACAACAAAAAATGATTATCAAAGAAGTTAATGATACGATTAGTGTATATTCGAGCAAAGCGACGGCTATGTTCAACCCGGGATCGGAACTTTACAATAAGATGTTTTTAGAAATAGACGGATTGACTACATACGATGAGGCAAAGGTGTTTGCGAATATGTTTCCGAAACGCATGATGACCGAATATATGCAGGCATGGAAAGGGCTGAACGAAGATTGTATCAACAAAATCTCTAAAATCATGTCTAAGTATCGGAAAAAGATGCAGGATGACAGAAATAGGGAACTTTCAAATACGTTTCTTGGCAATGTCATATTACCACCATACACAATGCCCAAATATGGCATGATGGACTTTTTTAATGACACAAAAGGGGGATGGTTCACATTGTTCTTTGTGGCAAATGTTTTCAGTCTTCCGTTGTCACTTGTTGCATTACCGATAGCTGCGTTAATAGGGTGGTTCACAGGAAACAAGACCAAGCTAAACAGAATGAAGGTTGAGCTAAAGGGGTATCTGAACACCAACCTTTCCACTCTGCGCAGCCAAGTGCTATACAGTCCTGTTAATGAGAACGATTCACTATCTAAAAGCTTGTATGAGACCACTAAAGAAAAGCTTTTGCAGACAGCTCAAACCACTCTAAGAGAAATTTATAACGAACAATTATCCTTATCAGATGACGAGGTGAAGCGTTTGAATAATCAAATAACTAATATTAATCAGAAAAGGCATGAGTTGACTCAGAATTTGCAAACCATAAGGAATAAATGGGATCCTATTTATACACAACTGAAAGAGCTGCGAGAAGAATTAAAATCATTGGAATTACTTATTAAATCAAGTTGTTTCACAAAAGAATGAGTACGTTAGGTATAGACTTTGGAACTACCAATAGTAGTGCATCTTACATTAAGTCAGATGGGAAACCTGAAGCAATTAGGTTCATTGGACATGACTTGAAGATACCTTCTATAGTTTCTTTCTACGGTGATACACCAATGTTTGGTTATGAGGCACAATATATGCTGGACAACAGCTATGGGATGCGGCACGAAGATCAAGCAAGATTGTTATCTAAAACAGTAAAGAGTATAAAAAGGATATTAGACCCAAACATTCGGTTTTGTGGCTATTCTCACAAGAAAGTTGTAGCACTATTTCTCAAACATATCCGAGAACAAGCGCAAAAGGCTTGCTCTCCACAACGGTTCGACAAACTTGTCCTCACACATCCGGTAGTATTTGAAGAATGGAAGAAACAGTTGCTAAAGGATGCAGCCTTGGAGGCAGGATTTAGCAGTGTAGAGCTGTTGTATGAGCCGGTCTCTGCAGCAATAGGCTATATCGGCAGTGAGGAGCTACAAAATATCAGAGGATTATTGGTTTATGACTTTGGTGGAGGAACATTTGATGTGGCATACGTCATGAAACAAGAGGGACGATTTGTCGTACCTTTTCTGCCAAAAGGAGATTCGCAATGTGGAGGAGATGACATAGATGATGCAATCTACAAGTTTCTGATTCGCAAAGCGAGTCTGATCATAGGAAGCGAATATGAGACTAAACGCGATTTGGGATTGTTGTTTCAGTGCCGAAGATGGAAGGAAATGTTGTCATCTATGGATAATCTACCTATATCCATATTGTCAAAACGGTATCCGGGGGTGCGGTTCAGTTGTAGTTTAAGTCGTAATGATGTTGAGAGTATTGCAGAAGGAATCGTAAACAAGACGGTATCACTGACCAAAGAAGTGCATGACGAAGCAATGGTCAACAGACTTCCCATTGATTTCGTGCTGTTAATCGGCGGTAGCTCCAACATTCCCATGATAAAGAAGAAACTACAGGAGCAGATACCAAATTTGGAAATACGAACAACAGGAACGGCTGATATAGCTGTTGCACTTGGTGCTTCATATTATGCGGTCAAGCCGGTAGTGGTTGACCCGGAGAACGAATGGTGTTATTGTATGTATGACGGGAAGAGAATACTAAAGAGCTACAATTTCTGCATTTACTGTGGTAAGTCCAACTTTTTTAAAACTGGTAAATATTGAATCCGATTGAAGAGAGTGAAAAACTCATAAATACAGCATGGAATCTATTCAATAAGATTCCTTATGGTAGGGAGCATCTTGAAGACCTGTCAAACTTAGAAGTTGGGCTTCACCAACCATGCGAACTTGCAATCGCAGGCAAGGTGAAAGCTGGCAAGAGTTCTTTCCTGAATGTACTTATAGGAGAGGACTTGGCTAAAGTTGGAGATTTGGAAACCACCGCAACAATTAATCGCTTCTGCTATGGAAGACCCGAGTACCCGAACCGTCCGGTCAAGGTGGCATGGGAAGATGGTACTATCACGTTTGAGGGTTTGGATTTCATGAACAGTCTGCAAGGACATGATACTGAAACATTAAAGAAAGCTTCACAGATTGATTATCTTGAATACAGGATTGAACATCCTTTGCTCCGAGAACTTACAGTGGTTGATACACCGGGAACAGGAGCGGTTGTAAGTGAGCATCAAGATGTGACAGAGTTGTATTTTAACCTGCGAGAAAAACATAAAATACAAACTCGTGCATGTACATCCAAGGCCGATGCTGTCGTGTATCTGATGGGAGCCGTGCCAAATATAAGGGACAAATCTTTCTTGGACGATTTCAAGAAGAATACAGAGGATGGGATGCCTCTCAATGCTGTGGGGGTATTGTCAAAAGTTGACATCGATGCGAAACTGTTAGAAAACAGAGAAGAACAGGCCCAATACTTGACTGATTGTCTAAAGGAGCAACTAAGTACGGTGATACCTGTTTCCGCCGGATTATATAAAGCAGTGAAAGATACGGAACATTCATTTCGTGAATGGCAATCTCTTCTCCATGACATTCCAAAGGAGACTTTTGACAAAATGCTAAGAGCTGAACAGCTTTTCATGTTGAAGTCATATTCCAATATTCCTGTTGAGAAACGTCAAGACATTAAAAAAGGTCTTCACTGGAGCATATTCCGAACAATAGCAAGGGTGCTCTATGAGACACAGAGTGTGGAGGAGGCCATAAAAACTCTGTACGAAATGGCTAATATTGATAGTGTAAGGAAAACGATTGATGACTACTTCTTCAAAAGAAGTAAGTTAATACGCTGCACACGCGTGTTGTCAGAACTTTATAATCGTTGTCTTAAAGTACAGACATTTGGCCTTTTCAAGCTACGACAAGATGCTGGACAGTTTGCAAGATGGGAACGGTTTGCAAGACAATATAGAGAAAGTGAAGCAGCAGGACTTGCTGACTATCTGAAATCACAATATATGACAACTGCTGAAATCGATGGTATTGAAAAAGAAGTCACAAAGCTAAAGGCTACAATAGAACAATTGCAGATGGATATACAGCAAACGGACAAAGACTTCCAGACTCTAAGCGCGATTCAAGCTAATAAAGAGCTATTCGATGAAGAAGAAATGGAAGAATTTTCTTTGCTCTTCGGCGGATATGGAGAATATCGTTATAAGGAAAAGGTTTGGATTCAAGAACGAATTGAATTTTGGAACGGAGAGGTTTCCTTCGTATTCTCTTCTGTCAAACGTTCTATAATCAACTCTGCAATAGAAAAGTATAACCACATTCTAAACAAATAAAAATTATGGAAGAAAGAATTAACAATGAACATGAGGCACGCAAAATCAGCATAGTTGATACTGCAAAAAAATTTTTAAGTCTTGTGCCTCAAAACTTGGAAATGCACTTATAAAATTTGGAGAAGGAGACCCGACTATGCCTCAACCTGTTCCAACTACAGAAACAAGAACTTCTGTCATTAACATTGATATGTCTCCGTTGAACACGGAGTATGGAATACATGCGGTTGGAGGAGAGTACGATTTAATGGACAATACGACTTCTGAAGTTACTACAGATAAAGATGATACAGAAATACGGCAAGGAGAAAAAAAGCAGACGAGATTGTATCGGGATATAAACTAGTACATAAAGCAGTTGAACTAATCAAAGAATACGATAGGTGCTCAGACGAGGCTTTAAATGACACGGCGAAAATACTGTATAATGATGCGGCAAATAAGATGATAGAAAATCTTATTTTGTCAGGGTGCACACCCGTTAATCCACAGGAAAACGAATCATTCGATTTTTCGTATCATACCACAAAGCCAGTCTCTTTTCCCATAGATAAGAAAATTAAAGAAACAATTCGGTTAGGAATAGCT
Organism: Bacteroidaceae bacterium; assembly: GCA_017621515.1. Classification (GTDB taxonomy): domain Bacteria; phylum Bacteroidota; class Bacteroidia; order Bacteroidales; family Bacteroidaceae; genus RGIG8745. Next base: position 32,197 of record JAGASY010000108.1, on the reverse strand, counting down.
ATTGGTGATGAAGTATTGATAAAAGCAATTGTCGAATTAAAATAAAAGAAAGTATGAAATATTGTAGTAAATATCATGCTAATCCAGATGATGCAGTTTTCTGCCAAGAATGCGGAGAGAACATAACTTCTATTAAACAAGACCATAAGGACTGTCCTCAGTGTGGTATCAAAAATCCTTTGGAGGCAAAATTTTGCTTTCAATGTGGCTGTAAACTTTATCCCGAAAAAATATGTCATAATGGACATGAGTGTATAGACTTAGGTTTAAGCGTGAAATGGGCAACATGCAATGTCGGTGCAAACTCTCCTTCAGACTATGGCGACTACTTTGCATGGGGCGAAACAAAAGCAAAGAGAAGTTTTTACAAAAAGAATTGTGAAACATATATTGAAAGTAATTTGTTTAGTGGCTTATTTGGTAATAATGATAAAAGTATTCCAAAAAAAGAAATAACTTGTAGTATAGAAGGAAATCCTTCTTTCGATGTTGCTACCCTATTATGGGGCAGCATGTGGAGGATGCCCACAAAAAATGAGGTCGAAGAATTAATAAACAATTGTACATGGGAGTGGTGCAAGAATGGTAATACTATGGGATATCGTATAGTTGGAACAAATGGAAATTCAATATTCCTTCCTGCTGCAGGAGTGTACGTAGATGATTCTCTTGATGGGTGTAATCAACATTGCTGTTATTGGACTTCAACTCCCAAAGAAAATAGCTTAACAAAAGCATACTTCCTAACCTTTTATTCTTCTATTTTCCGTATTAGTTGTTGGTGGCGATGTATTGGACGCAATGTACGTCCTGTCTCGATGTAACTATCTAAAAATAATGCAAAAGATTATTATAATAATACCCTAAAAGAAATTGATATATGTTCAAGTCAAGAAAATCATGGCAATTCAATAAGAAATGTTTAAAAGGATTATTGTGTAGCCATGAGTAGTCATCATCTATAATAGAGTTTACGGTAATTTACTTCCCAACGCGCACGCATACGCGCGCATATACAAAAATAATCTACAAGAAGTCTAATAAACTATCTGTAAAAATATTAACACAAAAATGAAATATTGTAGCAATCATCATGCCAATCCCGATGATGCACTCTTTTGCCATGAGTGCGGAGGAAAGTTAACACAAACATCAACTCCGGAAAATAAAAAATGTCCCAAGTGCAATGCGGAGAACCCGTCAGATGCTGGATTTTGTCATAATTGTGGTTGGAAATTGTTGAATTTTAAACCGCAACCAAAACCAGTTCCTGCTCCCACTCCTGCCCCAGAGCCAAAACCAAACCGTGATGACAAATTTAACCCTTTTTCCGCCCTTCTTATTGGAATAGGGATGCTAATTATAGGAATATGGACAGGACTGGATTTCCTTATGGGCATTGGAGTCATAGGACTTTTAGTTGGAATTGTTGGTGTTTTAGAAAAAATTATAGATTTCTTTCGTCAATAATCACACAAAAATAGTAACTATGAAATATTGTCCAAAAAATAAAAGCCACAAGAATCCGAAGGAAGCAATTTTTTGTTCGGAATGTGGTACAAAACTTGTGGAGAAAGCAGACTATAAAACTTGCTCCTATTGTAACCAACTTAACCCTGTTGAAGCTACATTCTGCAAAGATTGTGGCAAGAGATTGCCCGATGAAAATGGCTGCATAGATTTTAAAGTAAATTCAAGTGTTGTCTGTGAACGTATTTTGGCTGTAGATACCAAACAAGTCAAGACTAATACAGATTGTGCAATTTTTAAGCTCAAAGCCAATAGTAAAGTTGACATTTTGTTTGAATGCAAATACGTCTTTAAAATAACAGTGGACACAAGTAAAGCGACTTCCTTAAATGTTAAATGGGGTTACATATATTTATTGAACGAAGATTCTTGTAATATAAAGCTGACAGGAACTAATATGAATATTCCAATAATCAAGGAAGACACTAAAAATTATCGCATATCTGTACCTTACGGAGTTTATAACATTACATTCAATATTGACGGAGAAATCGAAAAAGTCCATGTCGATTTACATAGTGAAAGTGTGACAGTGAAAACAAAGCTGCACAAGAAATATACTTTAGCGATTCTATCAGAAATTGAACTTGACAATATAATAATTGATAACGTTCAACGACCAAATGTATCTGGAAATAAATGTTTGTTTATACTTCCTAAAGGGAAACATAATGTTCATATACAGGTACGTGATAATTGCCACCACTATGGTACTTGCAAAAAGGACATCAAATTGGAAAAGGATAGCACGATTAACATAGAATGGTGTAAATTAACAATTGACACCAATGCTCCTTGTGCAGAAATAGATGATGGCAATTTTTGCTCAAAGCATATAAATGAAAACAATACATCTTGTACTTTTTATAGATATGTAGAGTCAGGTAATCCATGCCGTTTGACATTTCATTTACAGCATGGCGGAACTTACAATATGAATATAAAACCCAAAAGCTCAACTTTTCATGTGGAAAGAAAGTGGAGAGATATTCATGTGGAGTTTGACCGTAGTAATTTGAACGGCGAACCGTGCTTTTATAATGTCGATGGGTTAGAATCCTTAAAAGGAAAAAGTACGATTGAGGGGGTATTAGAGCTAAAGCAAGTATCAATAAGAAAAAAAGGAATAAAAATACCGGCCACAAAAAGAGTGATATTGGAAGATGTCCCCTATATTAACAGCTGTTCCAGCTATTGCGAAATTGACTTTGGCACTATTCATCCAGATTATGAAGTTGGTCATGAATGTTTTAGGGTATCTGGTGGAACTCCTATCATTAAATGCCAAATTCCAATAGAAAAAACAAAATTAGCAAAATGGAAAAGGCTGAGATATTTTGTTTTTTACGGAACTTGTATTTTAAATATTATTCTTGGTTTAGCTTTATTAATATTTATGCTATTTGGTGCAATTGAAGATATTAAAGCAAGCGAAAATATACTTTCAATAGACAATATATGTTGTATACTATTCATACTACCAATACTATCTCACTTATACATCTCGGGGTGCTGTTATTTAGAAAATGCGCGTAGAATCCCCGTTTTCCGAGAATCTCACTTATACATCTGGAGGTGCTGTTATGGAGATTTTGATACAAAAGAATTTTTAGATTATCTTCGTCTTGCGACTCTGATTTATCTCGGTGTTTATTTGGCAATACCAATCATAAAAATTTGCGGGAAATTTCTGAAAAATGAATGGGTATTAAATGACGCTTGTGTTTATATAGCTAAGCACTATAATATTGAATCATTAATGATGGATAAATTTTTATTATGGCAGGTTTTATTATTTGGCCTATTCTGTTTGTCATGGCTGATAACACGTTTTCTATTTAAGATGAAAATTAAAGGATATAGTATCATCCAAACTATCTAAATGCAATAATTATGAAATGCTTAAACTGTAAAAAAGAAATTTCTGTAAACAGCAGATTTTGTATGTTTTGCGGAGCGAAAGTGATTATATGTTCACATTGTCAATACGGTCCTTTGCCATTAGTGGCGAAGTATTGTCCGAAATGTGGAAGGAAAATTAACAATTAACATATTAATGTGATAATATTATCATCGCCAGTGATAGGTTGTGGCTTTAATCCTTTGCCTAAGAGGCACTACGATGATAAAAGAAGTACCTTTTGGTGCATTTAGTGTCGCTTTACAACATTATTTTTAAATTAATATTGAATAAACAATTATGTCAATTGGTCATTTATTAGCACATGCTTTACATGCATTGGAGGCTGTGCAGCAAGACTATATACGAAAGGAAAAGTTAGAGACCGTTGCAGATACTATACAAGGTTGTGCTGTAGCTGCTGCTATTGCTGGTGTTGGCTCTGGGTGGTTACCCGGAGCTGGCGCACTTGTAGCAACAGGAGTTTGGGTTGCTGCAATTTGAGGTATGTACATAAAAGTAAATTGTGATTTAGGAATAAAAATTAAAGATAATATTCTCAAATCATCGGCTTCGGCTTTTCTTACAAATCTAATAGCATCTGCAGGAGCGTTAATTATTAGCTATGTTGTTGGTTTTGCTATTAGTTTTATTCCGGGAATAGGCGCAATTGGAGCTATAGCTATTGATGGCTTTTTTGGATATATAACTGTTTATGCATCTGGATTTTGTATATTAAATTTCTAACCAAAGTTCTGGAAGCAAAAGGCAAATTGGATTTTACAGATATTGATATAAAAGTCATGGCTAAAGAAACTGTAAAAGAAGCTAACATCAAAGAAATTTTGAAAGAAGGAAAATCGTCATTCAAAGATGCAAAAAGAGAGGGACTATTAAAGAAAAAAGACAAACAATGTTAAGTAAAAATGTTGTTCCAATGACTCTACAACAATTAAATTTGAAAATCGAGGCTAACAAACAAAAAAATAGCAAACTTTGATTGTCAACACCACAATACCATCCATATTCCATTATTTTATGGATGTTCTGTTCTATTTGATTAATACATAACAAAACTATGTCGACAAATATAAATCTCAATAATTTACCAATAGGTACACTAACAGCAATAGCCGAACAGTTGCAAAGAGCTGTTGAGTCTGTACTGAACAACATGGAGGATAGTGAACTGCCTGCTCAAATAACGAATCAGTGCAAGAGATTGTTATGCCGTTCCCAAGAATGGCATAGCAAAGCTTTTTTTGTGATTGTAGTCGGTCCTGTCAAATCGGGAAAGTCTACTTTCGTCAATCTTTTAGCGCACGAGAAAGTAAGTCCAACTCATTTCTTGGAGTGTACTGTGCGTCCATCTATTATTTCGCGCAAAACTGGTGAGAATGAGGATAGTCTAATAACACCATTCCTTACAGAGGGAAACCCTACAATAGAACACGTCGATACTATCATTGACTATATTAAAGGTTTGGAATATGCGGATTTATGCAATGTCAAAATAGAGAAGCCCTGCGTGCTAAACGATGAAAACCTCGACAAGAAAATATCTTATAGGACTGGTTTTGACCTCGGAGAAAAAGAAAAAATTGTACTCACGGCCATCACGGCAAAAGGAGGTGAGTTTTTGCAGAATAATATATACATGATAGATATGCCTGGCTTTGATGGTGTAATGGCGAACCTGAATGCATCATTCTATGAAGCAATTGTCAATCGTGCCGACTTGGTTGTGTTTGTCCAAAGTTCAAATTCTGCAATAAATAAGATTTCAGAAGATTTCTGCACTATGATACAGAAACGAAATGGGTTAGTGCCAATATTCTTCATCCACAATTACTTTGATTCTGCATATTGGCATACCGAAGAAGAAAGAAGGCGAGTCACAAGAGGACACATTGAGAAAGCACTGGATTTCTTTGAAGAACAGAAATTACTTGTAAAAGAAGAGAACTGTTATTGCATCAATCTCGGCAAGGTTACAGATGCTCGAAACATTGAAAAAAATATATGTATTCCAGAATATAATGACATGCTGATGAAAGAAGATGGGAGTTTCAGTGATATCGAACACATCCTTTATCAAAAGATTAGTGCAAGCCAAAATAAGATGCGTCTTCAAAATTGCATTAATCGTACAATACGTGAGGCTGAACTTTTGGGTGAATTATTGAGCAAATGTAAAGAAGAACTTGTTTTGTTGAAGCAGGAATATGACGAAATAAACAGGTCGTTTGACAAACTTAGGGCTGCTATACAACCAATTGTTGAAGCTTCCGTGTTGAACATCGATGAAAAATACCCAGAACTCATTGCACAGCTGAAAGATATCCGGAAAACATTCTGCGAAAAAATCGATTATCATAAAAAGTATAATACAGACAGCACACGCGAAAAAGCAAGGGAATTAATTCGTATGTACAGGACTACAACCGAGTCTTTTGTTAAGTGCATTTTTAATCCCAAATCCATTCTGCAGAATGTGCATTTGATGTGCAATACGTCTTTTAATTCAGCAATTCCCCCTGAATTAAAGAAATATGACGTTCTTTTTACCGCTGTCTGGAAGGATGGAACTTCCATTGAAATTGACTACTCGTCAATTGACAAGGTTTATGATGTTGAAAAGCGAATAAAAAAATGGAACTTTAAGACACGTAAAGGGGAGGATGTCATAGAATGCATGATTGATATAGAACACGCATTATTTGGATTGTCGCCAGAGAAAGCATGTGGTTTTATCACTCAACAGTTCTTTGCAGCATTGAAAAATGAAATAGAGAATTGGATTGGCTTAATTTCTCAAGGTTACAGAAGTGCGCACATTGAGAAAGTAGAGAAAGCAAGAGAAATGGCGCTGGCTGAAAAGATTTCTGATATAATCAAACATGAAACAGAGAAGAAGCAACTTGATGTCTTGATTAAAGGGGTTCGTGGAATTTTAAAGTCTGAATTTACAAAGTAATATATACAATGAAGAAAAATATTATAGCCATATCTATCGCTATCATTATAGTGTTGTTAATGACTGTGTTGAGCAACATTATTATTGTTGCAGAAAAAGTCGGTCAGATTACTCATAGTGGAATCTATGGAGAAATAGCTATTTACACCGTACTTTTTCTCATAATCTTTGTGTATTTGATTCTTCCCATGTGGAAAGTGTATAAAGCACCTCAACTCCCATCTATGCAAATTGATGAGTCTATGGATGCTAACACCCTAAGGAGAATAGGAAAAAATCTTGCTACTGGTTTTGAATACATACAAGATAAATCAGTACGTGTCAGGCAACAAGCGAAATTCAAGTATAAGTTAAATCATTCTCATGACGTAGAATCGCTGCGAGACTGCATTAATAAAGAAGTTCAGAATCGTCTGCAAGGCAATTCTGAATTAGGTGTTAAGGGAATAGAGTATCATATAAAAGAGTGGTCGAAGACTGTGTTTATGGTGACAGCGTTGTCTCAGAATAGTAAAGTGGATGCAATTTCAACATTAGTATTAAACTTTACAATGATGAAAAACATGATTCTTGGTACAGGTTTTCGTCCAAACAATTTTCAATTGTGGCGTCTGTACATACGTATATTAATAACATCATTATTCTCGTATGCTGTATCTGAGGCTTTTGCAAAAACCGGGAATATTAAACCTCTTGAATTTCTCAATGATATTGACTTTTCTGATTCAGATAATGACATCGAGGTGAATCCTGATGTCGATGTGGATGCCGACATTGATGTTGACATTGATTCCGGCTCATTCTCTTTTGTTAATATTCTCAGCAACCTTAAAATTCCAGCCCCTATAGTTGGTTCTGTTTTGGATGGAATATCAAATGCTTTATTAACTTTACGAATCGGGTATGTTACCCGTTCATACCTATTGGAAGGACAAGACTTGTTCCTTAATTGCACACGACGTAAAGAGATAAGAAGAGCAGCTTGGGCTAGTTCACTTAAAGTGTTACCTGATGTTTTGGTGGAAGGTGGTAAGGGAATGGGCAAAGGTACGCAGAGGATTATCAAATGGTATACTAAAAGATATGCGAATTAAACATATAACTGCTATTTGGAACATAAGCTCAGCCTAATAATCTATTCTGCGTGGGGAAGAGTTCCCGCAGCGAACCTATATTATTCATTGTGAATCAAAAGAACAGTTGTTGACTCACTATGAATAATGTAGGTTGAAAGCTGTTTAAAAATTTATTTCAGAATTATTCTTGGTTAAACTAACGTGTGGACAAAATGAAGACATTGGGCAAAAAACAAACATGTATTTACTTTTCAATTGTTAAAAAACTATTATAGAAGCGGTTGCCAATATAGACGGCAACCGCTTTTTGTTTTTTTTTGAGTAACTTCGCACCCGAAACTGATATAAGAAACAAATAAAAATAAGACAAATAACAGAAAAATATGAAGAGAAGAAATTTCATTGTTGCTGCACTTATGATAAGTTTCAATGTCATGGCGCAAACAACAGACCCTATACTCATGAAGATAAACGGAAAACCTATCACACGTTCCGAATTTGAATATTCTTTTAATAAAAACAATGCGGATGGAGTACTTGACAAGAAAGATGTCAATGATTATGTTCCCTTGTTTATAGACTTCAAGCTCAAAGTGGCTGCTGCCGAAGAAGCACAAATAGACACGCTTCCAGGCATACGTAAAGAATTGCGTGGATATAAAGAACAAATGGTTCTCCCTACTCTTGTTGACAGTAACTATATAGAAAGAGAAGCAAGAAAAACATACGAAAATACAGCGGCAAGATTTGCCGGTCAGGATTTATTAAAAGCTTCACATATTCTTGTTTTTCTACGACAAGATGCCACAGCAGAACAACAGACAAAGGCTAAAGCACGTATAGACTCAATCTACACCGTGCTAAAGAACGGTGCAGACTTCGCGGAAGTTGCCAAGTCCTGTTCCGAAGACAAAGGTTCCGCACAACGAGGTGGCGAACTTGGTGAATTTGGAAAAGGAATGATGATTCCGGAATTTGAAAATGCCGCATATTCACTCCAAAAAGGTGAAATGTCAGCACCAATAAAAACTTCAGTCGGTTACCACATAATAAAACTCACAGACCGTCATCCATTTGAATCGTATGAGTTCCATCATGATGCAATCATAAAGTTCTTGAACTCACGTGGAATCAGAGAAGCTTCAGCCAATGTCCTAATAGATTCACTTTCTCGAACAAACGGACAAACTCGTGACGAAGTAATCAACAGTTTAATTGAGAAGATGCAAGAAAGCGATTCCGACATGAAAAATCTGTCACAAGAATATTATGACGGAACTTTAATGTATGAAATAAGCAAAAGTCAGGTATGGGACAAAGCTGCAAAAGACGAACAGGGATTAGCAGCATATTTCTCTGCCAACAAGAAAAAATATGCATGGAAAGAGCCGCGCTTCCGCGGAATAATCATTCATGCAAAAGATGAGGCCACACTGGAACAAGCAAAAAAAGCATTGAAGAAAGTTGATGAAGACAAATGGGCGACCACACTCACTTCAAAATTCAACAATGACTCTACAAAACTTGTTCGTATAGAACGCGGCATATACAAACAAGGGGAGAACTCCAATATTGATTATTTTGTATTCAAAACAGGTGAATGCAAACCTTTAAAAGAATTCCCGGCAACAGGAGTATATGGCAATAAAGCGAAAAAGCCACTATCATACAAGGATGTTCGCGGACAAGTAACCACAGACTACCAGAACGAGCTTGAAAGACAATGGCTTGAGCAACTTCACAAAAAATATACTGTTGAAATTGACGAATCGGTATTATCTACAGTAAATAAACATTAATCAAACTATAAATTCACCGTCAAATGAGATTTGGCATTTTTATATTCTACATAATTGTAGTATTTCAGACTTTGTTGCATTCCTCTCCTGCAATAGCCCAGAACAATGTTATAGATGAGGTAATATGGGTTGTAGGTGATGAAGCAATCCTAAAGTCGGACGTAGAGATGGCACGTATTGAAGGACAATCTCGCGGACAACGTTGGGAAGGAGACCCATATTGCACCATACCGGAACAATTGGCTATACAGAAACTTTTTCTACATCAAGCTGCAATCGACAGTATAGACGTAACAGAAAGCGAGATTTTTCAAAGTGTAGATCAACAGATAAATTATCTTATCCAAAATATCGGTTCAAAAGAAAAGATGGAAGAATATTTTGGCAAAACTTCTACACAGATACGTGAACAGCTTTATGACGTGATACGTAATGAAAAGTTAGTTACAGAAGTACGTAAACAACTCGTATCCAATATTAAAATCACCCCGGCACAAGTAAGAAGGTATTTTAAAGATATGTCGGAAGACAGCATCCCATTCGTTCCGACAAAGGTAGAAGTACAAATACTTGTACAAAACCCGATCATATCGCAAGAAGAAATAGATCGAGTGAAAGATGAGCTTAGAGAATACACGGACAGAATTAATTCCGGCGAATCAAAATTCTCCACACTTGCCATCTTCTATTCGGAAGATAAAGGTACGGCGCAAAGAGGAGGAGAAACAGGACTAATCGGACGTATAGAAGTAGTTCCGGAATTTGCCAATGTAGCTTTCAATCTTACAGACACAAAAACAGTTTCTAAAATTGTTGAAACAGAATATGGTTTCCATATTATACAACTTGTTGAAAAACGAGGTGACAAAGTAAATGTAAGGCATATTCTACGCAAACCGCGTGTTTCTGATGAAGAAATAGAAAAGAGCGTACATTTTATGGATTCTGTCGCAGATGAATTAAGACGTAATCTTTATACATTTGAAGAATGTGCGCCATATATTTCTCAAGACAAAGATACACGAAACAATTATGGAATCATGGTCAATGAGGAAGACGGCACCTCAAAATTTGAAATGAAGGATCTTCCGGCAGAAGTGGCAAAAGTGATTGCCAACATGAATATTGGAGAAATATCAAAACCATTTGTGATGATTGACAAACGTGGAAAGGAAGTGGTAGCCATAGTCAAACTGAAAAATAAGATTAACGGTCACAGAGCAACAATGGCGGATGACTACCAGCTCCTGCAAGATGTTGTCCTTGAAAAACTCAGTTCTGAGAAAATAGAGAATTGGATTAAAGAAAAGCAAAAGACAACATATATCCACATAAATGACGAATGGAAAAACTGTGAATTCAAATATTCAGGTTGGATAAAATAAAACAATAAGCTATTAATATTGTGTCAATATCAGCATATTTCAAACATAAATTGAACAGATATGTGAAGCAGTTTGTCTGCCTCGTATATCTGCTCTGCTTTTGTACTGCGTGGACATATACCAATAAAGAAAAAGCTCCAGAAGACGAAGACAAATCAAAGATTTATCTTCTGCACTCGGATGTTCTTTATAAGAATCAACAAGACCCCCGTGCAGAAGTCCTTGTCGGAAATGTAAGCCTCAAACACGACGGAGTGTTTCTTTATTGTGACAGTGCAAAATTCTATCGCGAAGACAACTCTTTTGATGCATTTGGAAATGTAAGAATGGTACAAGGCGACACCTTGACACTCGTCAGCGACACTTTGTTCTATGAAGGTTTTGAGATGCAGGCACACGCACGTGGCAATGTCAGATTAGACCACAAAAAGACTCGTCTTGAAACAGAAAATCTGGATTATGACAGAATATATGGTGTAGGAATGTATCTCGAAGGAGGCACACTATACGATGGAGACAATGTTCTTGTATCAGACTGGGGACAATACACTCCCTCCACTCATGAAGCGTTCTTCACAGACAACGTACAGCTTACAAATCCACAATTCACTCTTATTTCAGATACCCTGTATTATTATAGTGACACTGAAATTGCACGTATCGTAACCCCTACCAACATAAATTCAAAAGACGGAACATTTGTCTATGGCAATCGGGGGACATACGACACGAAAAACGGAAAAGCATATTTGCTTGATCGTTCATACATAATAAAGGATATGCGTAAGATTGTCGGTGACAGTCTTCACAGTGATAAAAATACGGGTATTGACGAAGCTTTTGGCAATGTAATTCTGACAGATGACGAAAACTATTGCGCCTTAACGGGAAACTACTGCCAATACGACGAAAATACAGGTAATGCCGTAGCCACAGATAGTGCTGTGGTTATGGAATATTCCAGTCCGGACACCCTTTATGTGCATGGTGACACCCTCAAAATGTTCACATTCAATCTCAATACAGATTCTGTATATCGTAATATTCATGCCTATCATAGAGTACGCATGTTCCGCACAGATGTACAAGCCGTATGCGACTCTCTTGTCAGCCTTGAATTGGATTCATGCACATACCTTTACGGTCAGCCTATTCTATGGAACGAGTCCCAACAGATATTCGGTGAAGAAATAAGAGTCTATAACAATGACAGCACCATCAACTGGATTCACATTATCAATCAGGCCATGACCATAGAGAAAATAGATTCTGTGTCATACAATCAGGTTGCAAGCAAAGAAATGTTCTGCTACTTCAAAGACGGAGAAATAGAGCATAACGAAGCCAAAGGCAACGTATATGTAGCCTATTTTATGGACGAAGACGATGGCAACCGTATAGGAATGAACTATACAGAAACCACAGAACTCAAACTTTATATGGAGAAAAAGAAAGTGGTTAAGATATGGATGCCGGCATCAACAGGGCAAATGTATCCAACGCTTATGATTCCTTCGGACAAACGCTATCTACAAAACTTTGCGTGGTTTGACTATATACGTCCGACAGACAAAGATGACATCTTTGAATGGCGCGGCAAAGATGAAAAGAATATTCTGAAGAAAACCCAGTCACGCAAAGTTCCGCTCCAGAAGTTAGAAGACATAAAATAAGCGTCTTTTCATACTTATTATACGACTTTTTATATAAACAACAAGCAAAAAAAAACAAAACCATAGAAGTATGAATTTTTTCAGAGTGAACAAGCCTCGTGGCTTCCAACATAATTACATTTACTACGATGAGCGTAAAGAAAAGCTTGCTCAGATAGAAGAAAAAGCCAAACGAGATTTAGGTATGCTGCCTCCAAAAGAATTCACTCCCGAAGACATACGCGGAAAATTCGTAGGAGCCACAAAACATCTTAAACGACGCAAAGAAAGCGGACGTAAGCCCGTTTCATACGGAGTACTCATTGCAGCTATCATTGTTCTGCTTCTGGTGATGCGCTGGCTTTACACCGGAGAAATATTTTTCTGAAAAGTTTTATTCATGGATGACATTATACATTTGCTGCCTGATTCTGTTGCCAATCAGATAGCAGCTGGCGAAGTAGTTCAACGTCCGGCATCCATCGTAAAAGAAATGGTGGAAAATGCCATTGATGCCGATGCACAACACATACAAGTATTAATTGTCGATGGCGGTAAAACATGTGTACAAGTCATCGACGACGGAAAAGGCATGTCCGAGACAGATGCACGATTGTCTTTTGAACGACATGCCACGTCAAAAATCATCAAAGCGTCAGACTTATTCAGCCTGACCACTATGGGTTTCCGCGGCGAAGCATTGGCTTCTATCGCGGCAGTAGCACAAGTGGAATTAAAGACCAGGCGAAAAGATGACGAACTTGGAACATACATACGCATTTCCGGTTCAAAAATAGAACAGCAAGAACCGATAGCCTGTTCCTGCGGATGCAATTTTTCCGTAAACAACCTTTTCTTCAATGTTCCAGCTAGACGCAAGTTTTTAAAGTCAAACCAGACAGAGCTATCCAATATCCTGACAGACTTTGAACGAATTGCACTCGTATATCCGGACATATCTTTCACACTTTACAACAATGGCGGAGAAATGTATAATCTGCCTCAATCATCGCTGCGCAAACGTATCGTTGATGTGTTCGGAAAAAAAATCAATACAGAACTTCTTCCCATAGAAGCTGAAACCTCGCTCGTAAAGATTTCCGGATATGTCGGTAAGCCCGAATCATCAAGAAAAAAAGGAGCACGTCAGTTCTTTTTTGTAAACGGACGCTATATGCGCCATCCGTATTTCCATAGTGCGGTGATGCATGCTTACGAAAACATGATTCCGGCAGGCGAACAAGTGTCCTATTTCATTTATCTTTCAGTCGAACCATCTACCATCGATGTGAATGTACACCCGACAAAAACAGAGATAAAATTCGACAACGAGCAGCCGATATGGCAGGTCATTTCAGCCGTTGTGAAAGAGACACTCGGCAAGTTCAGCAATGTCCCCGTGATAGATTTTGATGTTGATGGACGTCCGGATATACCGGCAATGGGATTATCCAGACCATCCATCCCTCAACAGCCCAAACCTGTCACAACGACATACAACCCATTCAAAACAACTGCTTCCCGCCATGCACAGCAGAACAGTGCTGATTGGGAAAGTCTGTACAAAAGCGAAAACCAACCGGAACCTTCTTTTTCCGGAGAAAAATATACTCCTAATTTCAATATAGAAGAAAACAAGGAATATACTGCTCCCGCCACTATTATATGCAGTAAAATCAACGAGTTCGCACCGTCATCAGACGATTTTTCAACAGATTTCTCCGGGAAGCATCTCATTCCGTCTAAAATAACAGGCAATGAAAATATCTCCCTCATGACAGAAGAAGACATCGACACCCAGCAGAACCTGTGGGAGAAACAAGAAGATGTACATTCTAATGACATTGCAGACATTTCCATGCCGAAATTCCAATTGAAGGGACGCTACATCGTGCAGCAGGCAAAAGCAGGACTGATTCTGATAGACCAGCACTTGGCACATCAGCGTATCCTATACGACAAATATATGGAGAACCTGAGAGGACACAAATCAGCCTCACAAGGCATGCTATTTCCTGAAATCATTCAATTCTCAAAATCCGAAACCGCATTTTTTGAGAATATAATGCCTGAACTGGAACAAATCGGATTTGAACTGACAAATCTGGGAGGCGGTTCCTATTCTGTCAGCGGTGTTCCGTCCGGTATCGAAGGAATCTCACCAGATAAGCTCATTCATGACATCGTTTCCTCTGCCATAGAGAAGAAAGGGAATATCAAAGATGAGATACATTCATCCATAGCCATGACTATGGCACGTTCCGTATCTGTAGTCTATGGCCAAGTATTGTCCGACAAGGAAATGCAACAAATGGTGTCAGACCTGTTCGAATCCCCTGCCCCGGCACGCACACCGGATGGAAAGAACATTTTTCATATTATATGCATGAATGAAATAGAGAAACTTTTCTGAATTGCAGCAAAAGAAATATAATAGTGGATGCCATAACGGTTCATCCACTATTATATTTTTATGAGAAGCTTATTGCTTCATGCTCTTGTTATATCAATCAAAAACGATATAAAACAAAAGACTCTCATAATTATCTAAAAAAATCTCTTTCAGGATATCACCAATCCAAGGTTCTTTCATCTTTTCCTTGAATGGATCATACTTGAATTAAAAAACATCTCCATTATATGTTCTATTTACCTGAGTTCGGGATAAGAATCAGGATTTTCAGAAGCAGTTTTAGGATGATTAAATCGCCCATATTTATCTGTTAATCAATTGGTTAATTGATATAATTTCGTAACTTTATGGTTGCAAAACAAATAGTTATGAGCAATTATTCAACTAACCTAACTGAAAAACAGTAGCAAGTTATCAAAAATATTGTAGAACCACAAGAAAGAACCAGAAAAAAGTGTCTCAGAGAAATTCTGAATGCCATATTCTATATCAGCAAGAGCGGCTGTCAATGGCGCATACTGCCTTCCGACTTTGCCCCTCGGCAAACAGTTTACTACTATTTCCGCAAGTGGAAACTCGAAGGAGTGTTGGAAAAGATCCTCAATGTTCTCCACTGCATGGCAAGGAAATCGGTCGGCAGGCAGGAAAATTCCAGCCTCGTAATTATAGATTCCAGAAGCGTCAAGACATCACATTGATACAGACAGAGAGGTGGATGGAAACAAAAAAATATTATTTCTGCATTTTATACAAACATCTTCATAACCCAAACAAACTAATTTATTTCTTCACATTATCTCTATATTCCAACGGAGACATCCCAGTCATTCTTCGGAAAAAGCGGCACATGTAGGGAGGGTCATCGAAATGTAACTCCGCCGCAATATTCTTGACGGACAAGTCAGTATTCTGGAGAAGAATTTTTATGGAAACTATCACAAACCGGTCTATCATTTCTTTGGGAGAAATATTTTCAATTCGGTAGAACAATTTATACAGGTAATCCGGTGTTATATTCAATTTGTCGGCATAGAATCTTACGTCATGATATTTCGTATGATACCTGCCCAGTAGGGTATAGAAATCATTGTACAGTTTCCAGCTTCTGTTCTTCGAGAAATTACTGACTTCTCCAATGCCCATGCTTCTCATTTCGTTGTCTATGGTGACAAACAGATTATAAAAATTATTTCTCAAGACATCTTTCGCTTGTTCTATAGTAAAATGGTTAATAACCCAGTCGGTTTGTATAAACCAATGCTTCAACAGACGGTTCTGCTCGGGTGTCGTGGGAAGTACAGGATACTGGTAGAGCAAATCCCAGAAAGAAGATGCAACCTTATAGAACATCTCATCGGCAAGTTCTTTGGGAACGGAAATATAATACACATGAAATTCTCTCGATATTCTAATGGGAATAAATGGCAAATCACCAGTAAGGACAACCAGACAGCCGGCAGAAACCTTCACTTTCCGAAAGTCAATGCTAACCACACCATACCCTTTGGTACATCGGAGCAACGTGCAACCATTAATATCGACAATCTTACTTATTCCTTCTTTTAGATTGGTTTCTCCCGATATACCATACCGAAGTATTTCCCATAATTTATATTTAACTCTATCCATATCTTCTGCAAAATTAGCACATTTCTATCAAAGCAGTCCTTCTTCTATCCGAAAAAGTACCCGACTTGTCAGAATAAAGACGTATAATAACATCGCCATATACACTAATTTTGCAAACGCTTTTTTGATTACAAATTAAGATTTAATTTATGCAATTCAGTACAGTTATTTCATCAGCTTGTTTAGTACTTCTGACAGCATGCGGAAACGAATGTCCCACTTCGGACGAAGAGCGGACTTATCCTGTATTTACAGTTGTAACCGCATCGGTTGACATTGTTGAATCCTATTCTGCCACCATAGAAGGCTGTCAAGATGTAGAAATTTATCCACAGGTGTCAGGAACAATTTCAAAATTGAAAGTAAAAGAGGGGGAAAAAGTAAAGAAAGGTCAATCACTTTTCATCATTGAACAAATACCTTATCAAGCAGCATTAAGAACTGCAACAGCCAATGTCCGCGTTGCCGAAGCACAAGTTGAAACAGCACAACTCGAATATGACAGCAAGAAGGTTCTATTCGATAAGAAGGTAATCTCCAAATACGACCTCTCAAAGGCAAAGAATGCTCTGACCATTGCCAAAGCAAATCTGGAACAAGCCCAAGCACAGGAAACCAATGCGAAAAATAATCTGTCATATACCGAAGTTCATTCTCCCGTGGATGGTGTAGTTGGAACTCTCCCTTTCCGGGCAGGAGCGTTGGTCAGTCCGTCCATTTCCCAACCATTGACAACGGTGTCGGACACGAAACAAATATATGTCTATTTTTCCATGAGCGAGAACCAAATCCGCAACCTTATCCGCCAATATGGTTCACCCAATGAAACAATCCACAAAATGCCCGAAATAGAGTTGCAACTCAGCGATGGATCTTTTTATGAAAGCAAGGGCAAGATTGAAACTATCAGCGGAGTCATTAACCCCCAGACAGGTACGGTATCTGTCCGCTGCGTGTTCCCAAACGAAAAACATTTATTGTTCAGCGGTGGAGTAGGAAATGTGGTTCTACCTCACAAAGAGCAGGATGTAATAGTCATTCCTCAAAGAACAACCTACGAAATTCAAGACAAAATATATGTATATAAGGTCATCGACGGCATAGCAAAGTCCACGGAAATCAGTGTAGATAAACTTAATAACGGTAAAACATATATTGTCCGTAACGGTTTGCAAAAAGGCGATATTTTGGTCAGTGAAGGGGTAGCCATGTTGAAAGATGGTACACCCATATCAATAAAAAACGATTAAGGTATAAAGAAACAAACTATGAATCTGAAATATTTTATAGACCGCCCCATTCTCTCTGCCGTAATCTCCATGGGAATGGTACTGATGGGAATTTTGGCACTATTCTCATTGCCTATAGAACAATATCCGGACATAGCACCTCCTACAGTAGCTGTTTATGCCAACTACCCCGGTGCTAATGCAGAAACCGTACAAAAAGCGGTTGTCATACCTTTGGAGGAAGCTATCAATGGTGTGGAGGGTATGACCTATATCACATCAACTGCATCCAATAGCGGTGATGCAGAACTACTTGTTTATTTCAAACAAGGAACTAACCCAGACATGGCGGCTGTCAATGTGCAGAATCGAGTGGCTACCGCCCAAGGATTGCTACCTTCCGAAGTAGTACAAACGGGGGTAACAACTGAAAAACAGCAGAATGCCGAACTAAAAACTTTCGGTATATACGACCCAGAAGGTCACTATGACAACAAGTTCCTTGACAATTATATGAAAATCAATGTCGAGCCTCGTATCAAGCGTATCAGCGGAGTAGGTAAATTTATGCTATTCGGAGCAAATTACAGTATGCGTATATGGCTGAAACCCGATAAAATGGCACAATACAAACTAATTCCGTCAGACATATCTACAGTTCTTGCCACGCAAAACATTGAGGCAGCAACAGGTTCCTTCGGAGAGAATAACAACAATGTGTTCCAATACACGATGAAATACAGAGGCAGACTGTCCACTCCCGAAGAATTTGAAAACCTTGTCATCCGTTCACTGCCAAACGGCGATATACTCCGCTTGAAAGAAGTTGCGGATGTTGAACTGGGCAGCGAAGCATATAATTTCCGTTCAACCATTAACGGCAAGCCTTGCGCACTTGCCTTGGCTTACCAAACGGCCGGTTCTAACGCTTCTGCTGTCATCAACGAGATAGATGCAGTTCTCAATGATATGGGTAAAGACTTGCCTAAAGGACTTGAATTTGTCACAATAAGCGATACGAACCGCTTCCTCTATGCCTCTATCAGGGAAGTCGCCATTTCATTGTTGCTGGCAATCGTGCTGGTTGTACTTATCGTATATCTGTTCTTACAAGACATACGCTCAACGTTGATTCCTGCCATATCCATATTCGTCTCGATTATCGCGACATTCGCTTTCATGGCAATAGCAGGATTCTCCATCAACCTGCTTACACTCTTCGCACTTGTGCTTGCCATAGGTACGGTAGTAGATAATGCCATCATCGTTGTGGAAGCTGTACAAAGCCGTTTCGATGCCGGATATCAGTCGGCTTATAAAGCAACGACTGACGCAATGAGCGGAATATCGTCAGCCATCATCGTCTCTACAATGATTTTCATGGCTGTATTTATCCCCACCTCGTTTATGGGAGGAACTTCGGGTACATTCTACACACAATTCGGCATCACTATGGCAGTCGCAGTCGGTTTGTCGGCCATCAATGCTCTTACCCTGTCACCGGCTCTATGTGCATTGATGCTGAAACCTTATGTAGATGAGAACGGTGAAGTCAGGGATAATTTCGCAGCTCGTTTTCGCAAGGCATATAACATTGCTTTTAATGCCCTGCTACATCATTACAAAAACGGTGTTCTCTTTTTTATCCGTCGCAGGTGGGCCATGTGGGGTACGCTCGCGGCAGGTCTGGCGGCGTTGGTATTCCTGATGAAATCCACACCCACGGGACTTGTCCCGGACGAGGATGTCGCCTCTTTGATGATCAGTCTCGACACCAAACCGGGAAGTTCGTTGCAAGAGACGAACCGCATCATGCAAACAATCGGTAAGAAGTTGACGGAATTTCCGGAAATCGAGTATTCGAGCGGGGTATCGGGATATTCATTCAACGGTGCCGGTCCGTCGATGGGTATGTATATTATCAAATTGACCGACTGGGACAAGCGTAAAGGAGAGGGACAATCGGCAACGGAGCTATCGGAAAAGCTTTACGATATCGCTGCCGACGTGCCGGATGCCAACATGTTCGTGATGACACCTCCGATGATTCCGGGGTACGACATGGGCGGAGGCTTCGAACTCTACTTACAGGATAAAATCGGCGGTGATTTGTCCGAGTTCAAGAATATATGTGACTTATTTGTAGAAGCTCTGAACAAGCGACCAGAAATAGAAGCAGCATACTCGTCATTTACAAACAACTACCCACAATACTGGGTGGATATTGATGCCGCCAAATGTGAACGTGCTGGAATCACTACAGCGGAAGTCTTAGACGCACTTTCAGGGTATTACAGCGGCAATTATGTTTCGAACTTCAACCGTTTCTCCAAACTATACCGTGTGATGATTCAGGCAGACCCGACAAAGCATGTTACACAAGAGTCGCTCAACCATTTCTACGTGCGTGTGGGTGGCGAGATGGCACCACTGTCGCATTTTGTAAAACTGACCAAAACTTACGGTCCTCAGTTCCTATCCCGCTTTAACCTCTATAACTCCATAGCAATTAGCGGCAACGCAGCTTCTGGTTACAGTTCGGGCGACGCACTCAATGCCATAAAACAGACAGCAAATGAAGTGCTTCCCCTAAATTACAGCTACGAACTTGGAGGCATCTCACGAGAACAAGCGACCACAGGTAACAATGTCATCATCATTTTTGTTGTCTGCATCGTTCTTGTTTATCTCATCCTAAGCGGCATGTATGAAAGCCTGATACTCCCTTTTACAGTCATCCTCTCTGTACCTTGCGGCTTAATGGGAAGTTTCTTATTCGCTAAACTGTTCGGACTGGAAAACAATATCTACCTACAGACAGGACTTATCATGCTTATTGGTCTGCTGGCAAAGACCACTATCCTCATTACAGACTATGCAGGCGAATGCCGACGCAACGGAATGTCTTTGAAACAAGCTGCCGTAGGAGCAGCAAAGAACCGACTACGTCCAATTCTGATGACGGCATTGACAATGATATTCGGTATGCTTCCATTGATGTTTGCATCGGGTGTAGGTGCTAACGGAAATTCCACACTCGGCACCGGTGCTATAGGCGGTATGTTGGTCGGAACATTGGTGCTGCTGTTCATCGTTCCTGCCCTATGGATATTCTTCCAATCCATAGAAGAACATATTAAACCAATAAAAATCACACAGTCAGCCCCTACCATAACGAGAGAGGTGGAAAATAAAATTAATTAGATTTATGAGTATAACATTCAACAAACTTGAAAATAGTGACTACAAAAGATTCTGCAACGATATCAAAGAAATTTCCTCCATTGCTGTAATCAAAACATTCGGCTCTCCCTGAGACAACAAGAAAATCATATCTACCAATGAAGTCTATCAGACTTTGCAGCCCCCCCAAAGCGAAACTTATGCCGTATATGGTATTAAAGTTTGCGGTGTGACTGTAAAAGTAGATAATGAAACTGGACAAAACTCATCAGAACTATTTTATATTTATCCCGAACTCAAGTAATATAGGTATTCTCACAAGACAACTCATACGAATTTTTTCTGCAAAAATAACATTCTTACATCAAATTAAACATAATGAATAAACAATACAATTAGATAGTACCATTTTTGTGCTTATTTGCCTTTTCTGCAATAATAAGCCGTCAGTAAAACAGGCAAAACAACATCAAAAAGAAACAATATAATCTGTTTTACAATCTTTTTATCACTTCGAAATTTTAACATTCTAAATCGAAAAAAACGCGATTTTTCGGGCTTTTTTCGAGCGAGAGGAGGTTTCGTTGAAAAATACGCTTATTTTTGAAATTTCTGAAAGCCACTCTCAAATGTGAAATAGTGTTTCGTTTTGGAACGGCTCTTTTACATTTATTTATTTCCGGCGAAGAGCGTCTGGAAAAAAGTACTAAGTTTTCAAATTTTCAGCACACTGTTTTTTTCTTCACGGCGCACTGTAATTTTATTTGCTGTGCGCTGCAATTTTAAAAACTTAGTAGTTTGGAGAAAATTTCAGCGCACTGTCGCTGAAAAAACTCTTGGGATTGGGATAAAAAACGCTGAACACAAGATTTTGTGTTAATGGATGTGAATTTCCCTATTTGCCTAAAAATCCGTACAAAAACAGGTAAGAAAAATAGAAATTGACATGTATCAAGCATCTAAAAAGATAACATACAGTAAATCAACTATTTACTATTTTAATCGAAGGTATCAGTTTTAAAGGTAAAATTGATGCCTTTTTCAAAAAGATATATCACTGATTTACAACGTATTATAAAAACGGGCAATTTTTCCACAATGTAAATAAGTGTTTCAAATGTTAATTTTCCGACTTTGGCAAAAATCAAAGTGTCAAAATTACGAAATTTGCAGATACTCTCAGAAGTTGCTTAGAATAACGTGTTATAATCGCAAGGAACAGCAATTTTTTATATGGATAATCTCGACTGACTCCTTTGAGGTGGTGTATATCCTCAACTAATTCCTCATTGCTTTAAGTAAATGTATTTGTGGGTGTTCTCAACGAAGGAGTCTGTTGAAAACACCCACTTAAAAGTAGGCATCTTTTGAAAGCAGAAACATCATAGCAAAAGTCTGCCGAAACTATCACATAACTATAAGAAGCGATAAAACATTTTCTTATATGCTTCCACCTTCTTGTCAAAAGACAAAGGATAAGCTCTTGATGAAGAAGGAAGGCGATAGAGGCACAACTGTTCGCCTTCGGATGTAAACATATCCGGAATCAGAACCGACATGCCAACTTTAGGGACGACCTGTATTCCCAACAAGCTACAGACTGTCTCTGTAGATTTCTGTCCTGTTGTGACAATAGCTTTGCAGTGGGGAATATGCTGCATAAGTATGCGTAAATCAGTTGGTTCCACCACTTCCAGAAATTTATCAGAAGCATTATCCATCAAACGACGGACAGACGTAGCTGAATCATACAACGCAATACCTTTCTCTTCCAAAAAAGGAATTATCAGTTCAAGCTTAAAACATTTATGCTCCGTATCCACAAAATAATCCTTGTCGCCAAAAAAGATTTGTCCTTCTATTCTCCAATGATCGTTAATGAAATTAGGATAATAGAAATCCATGCACCAGCGTTTCCTTTGAGGAGGAAAGCTGCCAAGAAATATCACTTTTGCGTTTTCAGGAAGGAAAGGAATGAGAGGATGACGCTCCACTCCTTCGGGAGTCACTTGAAGATGTGACATATCAAGATAAGAATCAAGCATAGGTCCTTTGTTTTCAATTATATTTCCATTGCGAATGAAGTCTGACAACCGAAAGGTGCAGACTTATCCGCTGCACTTATCTGCCCAATGAAATTTTCTTCTCATAGAAACGGACTTTCATTGTCATCTTATCAACCAGATTACGTAAACTATCCGTCTCTGCAAATGCTGTCGCCAATTCATGACATTTCCTTATTGCTGCCACATCGGAAAGAGACACTTCCGCCTTAAAGATTTTTCCATCCGGATTTACATATTCAACAATCGGTGTTCCCATATCGCCGGCAATACATGCTATTACCCCATTGTCTTCACCAAACTTATAACTTGCTTCCTCCTCATAGTCCGGCACGGAATGGGTCAGAAAAGAAAAACACCGGGGAGTCTCCAAAGTTTCTCCCACAGAAGAAGTCACTCTGATATGGTCATGTCCCAATTTAACCCCATGCAATATGGAAATCAACAACATCTGCCCTTCTTCATTCACCTCAGCACGCAATGCCGTTCTGTGCATCTTTCCACTCACTTGTTCCGGGCACATATAGTATCCTACCGTCTGGTATTCCTCATTCTTTTCCAGTACAAACTCCGCTTTCATGGCATCAAGCTCAAGCGTCTTGAAGGTCAGCGCGCTGTCAGCCTCAGCAAGCATCACCTTTGCTTCTTCCATTTCAATCGTATCAGAAAAAGCCAATGCACTGCGACGGACATCAAGCTCTCGAGGATATTCTGCACGCAATGAATCGACCAAGGAACGCGCTTTGTCGAACTGACGGCAAACAACTGCCTCCCGCGCCTCGTCCAAAATTGCAGTCGCTTTCTTTTCAGAACTGTCACAACACACAAGCAGCCATGCTGCAAGAATAAAAAAACACGTATTCTTCATAATTATCCAACTGTTATTTTTTTGAAACTTACAAAAAAACTATGGGACTATGAGGCTGCAAAAATGCCATCATGCTATCAATATCCATGACATGAAACATTCCTACAATCTCATAGCCCCATTTATCTAAAAGAAAAAGAGCAATACATTACTCACTTTTCAGAAAGCGGATTCCATCCTTGCGCCTTCAACTCAAACTCATTACCGTCACGAGTGATAAGAGCACATCCAAGCTCCGGTTTGGTGATATGACCGATAATTTTCACACCCTCCATCTCTTCAATCTTTTCATGCTCGGATATAGGCACAGTGAAAAGAAGTTCATAGTCCTCTCCGCCGTTCAATGCACAAGTGGTCACATTCATATTCAGCTCTTCCGCCATCACGGCTGTCTGATAATCAAGCGGAATGCGTTCTTCGTATATGCGGCATCCGCATCCGCTCTGAGTACAAATGTGCAAGAGTTCGCTACTGAGTCCGTCACTTATATCCATCATTGATGTGGGATGTATATCCCGCTCACGCAAACCTTTCACAATGTCTCTTCGCGCCTCCGGCTTCATCTGACGTTCAAGCAGATATTCTCTGCCCGCAAAGTCCGGCTGGAAATCAAGATGCTTGTTCGACTCTTTCAGCTGTTCATAATACACACGTTTTTCGCGCTCAAGCAACTGAAGTCCCATATACGCAGCACCTAAATCGCCGCTCACACATATCAAGTCCGTATCGTGTGCCCCATTGCGATAAATAGCCTTACCAGTCTCCACTTCTCCTATACAAGTGATGCTGATGGCAAGTCCTGTCCTCGAAGAAGTAGTATCGCCACCGACAATATCCACCTCATGGGCATCGCAAGCAAGCCTCAGCACTTCATAAAACTCCTCAATATCTTCAATACTGAAACGCTTGCCAATGGCAATACTTACGGTCATCTGGCGCGGAGTCCCCCCCATCGCATATATGTCGCTCATATTTACCATTGCCGACTTGTATCCAAGATGTTTGAGCGGCATGTACGTAAGGTCGAAGTGAACTCCTTCCATAAGAAGGTCTGTCGTTACAAGCACTTCCTTATCATCATCATATTGAAGCACAGCACAGTCGTCACCGACACCATAATGTGTCGTCTTGTTCTTCAACTCAATGTTCTCGGTCAGTCTCTTGATAAGACCAAATTCTCCAATAGTGCTTATCTCCGTACCCATATATACACTTAATTCATACTGTTTATCAATTCTCTCATCAGCAGTGTCATCTTAGGCTGTGCCGCATTTGCAGCAGCCGTAACCTCTTCATGCGTCACTTTCACAGCCTCTCCGAATCCTCCGAGATCGGTGATGATAGACATGCCGAATACACGCATTCCACAATGAACCGCCACAATCACTTCTGGGACTGTGGACATACCGACTGCGTCAGCTCCCCATGTACGGAACATTCTATACTCGGCAGGAGTCTCGTAAGTCGGTCCCTGCGTAGCAAGATACACACCCTTCTGCACCTTTATACCGTTTTTCTCGGCAATATCTTCCACCGTAGAAATGAATGTCTTGTCGTATGCTTCGTGCATACTCGGAAAACGCGGACCAGTCGGAATATTCTTGCCACGCAAAGGGTTGTCAGGCAGAGCGTTGATATGATCACTGATAATCATCAAGTCGCCAATAGAAAATGCCGGATTCATACCTCCCGCAGCATTGCTGACAAACAAGTTCTTTATGCCAAGTTCATACATGACACGCACCGGGAATGTAACTTCCTTCATGGAATAGCCCTCGTAATAGTGGAAACGCCCCTGCATGGCCATGATGTCATGTCCTCCAAGCTTTCCGAAAATCAATTTGCCGGAATGTCCTTCTACTGTTGAAACGGGAAAATTTGGTATCTCTGTATATGAAATTTCCTGCTCTATATCAATCTCCTCTGTCAGTCTGCCAAGTCCTGACCCAAGTATAATAGCCGTTTCAGGCTTTGTCAGCATTCTTTCCTTTAAGAAGAGTGCTGTTTCTTGAATTTTTTTGTACATAGCCAGTTATTATTTGATTAAAATCTTCTGCTTTACCATTCATAAAATCGACTTCCACCGGAAGGACATATATAGCCGAAGCCACCTCATCGCTCAACTTACAGCGCATCAGACGCGGCGAATCCTTCTCCGTTGTAATGACGATGCGTTCCTTTGCTGACAATTTTCTGAAAGTATCCTCTATTAATTCCATATCCTTGGCACTGAAGATATGATGATCACTAAAATGCAAAGGTATGAAATCCGTATATTTCCTGATGTCATATTCCATCTGCATCGGTGAGGCAATCCCCATAAGAAGCATCACACTCCGTTCACCATTTCCCAACGATTCAATAGATATTTCTTCTTTCGATTTGTCAAACAAAGGGTACAAATTTCCATATCTGAAATATGAGAAAAACAGTTTCTGCCACGGATACAATGCTAAAGAACGCTCTATCCCTCTCTGCTCCATCGGAGTTATCGAGAGCGGACATTTCGTCACCACGACAATATCGGCCCTTCTCTTGTTCGACTGCGGTTCTCTCAACCTTCCGGCAGGCAACAGCTTATCAAAACAAATCAGCCGATGATAATCCATAAGCAATATATTAACCCCCGGACTGACATATCTGTGCTGATAGGCATCGTCAAGAATTATGACATCCACCGGAGGTTCCGTCTCCTGCGAGGACAATCGTCTTATCCCGTTCCGCCTGTCTTTATCCACAGCCATGTGTATGCACGGATATTTATGTTTCATCTGCCAAGGTTCATCACCAATGACCTTTTCCGACATATCACCCGTAGCAAGAATATATCCTTTAGACTTGCGTTTGTATCCGCGGCTCAATATCGCCACCTGATAGCGTTTGCACAACAATCGTATCAGATACTCCGTGTGAGGAGTCTTTCCCGTACCTCCAACCGTAATGTTGCCCACACTGATAACAGGAACATCAAATGCCTCTGACCGTAGGATTCCACAATCAAACAAAGCATTACGTATTCCCACCCCAATGCCATACAACCATGACAAAGGTGTCAACCATTCCCATATCTTTATGTGGTCACCTTCCATTACAGCTATTTTCTCATTATTACAATTACAAATTAAACATCAGGTAATATGGAACAGAAGCTTCCACCGAACCCTTTCCGTTCATGCGGCGCAATGGTTTCAACAGGTTATAGTATTCACCAAATACTTCCTGCATCTTCGCATCAGCATACGAACTGCCTTGCGCCTGATTCAGCAACTGGTCAAAGATGCTTGGCTTCTCGGGGTAGTTCATGACCGTACACTTTTCCACTTTCGCCTTTTTCTTTGCCACAGCAATTGCATCCTCAAGACCTCCAAGCTGATCTACAAGACCTATCTGCTTAGCATGTACACCAGTCCATACACGTCCTTCCGCAATGGCCTTAATCTTATCCTGCTTCATCTTACGTCCACCGGCACAACGCTTCGTAAACAATTCATAGCCACGGTTGATATATCCCTGAAGCATAGCCTGCTCACCAGTGTTCATCGGACGTGAAATATCGCCAAAGTCTGAATATTTATTGGTCTTCACGCTCTGGAAATGGATACCGAGTTTCTCGTTCAACAATTCACTTGCCTCCGGAAACATTCCGAAAATACCAATAGAACCTGTCAGCGTAGTCGGTTCAGCCACAATCCAGTCTGCGGCACATGAAATATAGTACCCTCCGGAAGCAGCCATACCTCCCATAGAAACAATAATAGGCTTCTCAGACTTTATGTTCATTACCTGATTCCAAATCTGCTCACTCGCGTATGCACTGCCACCTCCAGAGTTTACTCTCAACACGACAGCCTTCACATCATCGTCTTCCGCAAGCTTCTTCAAATCGCGAACCACCTTACTGCCCACAATCTCCGTATTACCGTAGCCGGAAGAAGCTTCCTGTACAATATCACCGTATGCGTAATACACAGCAATAATGTCTCCGCTCTCATTTTTCGGCTCATTGCCGGCAGCATTCGCCATATCTACTGTACCAATTGTGGAATAGTCGTCCTTATCTTCCACTTCCATCATCGCAGCAATGATTCCAGGCACATCATCACTGTATGCCAGCTTATCCACCAGTTTCTCTTTCTTGTAGAACTCAGCATCGCAGAACATAACAGCCGTGTCAGCAAGAGCATTCAGCTTATCTACAGAAATCTTACGCGATTCAGACACGGCTTTCGTCATATTGTCCCAAATCTCACCACTCATGACAGTGAGCTGCTCCTTGTTCGCCTCACTCATCTCATTGAGAATGACCGGCTCTACAGCAGACTTGTACGTACCCACCTTGAATACCTGCATCTTCACACCCACCTTGTCAAGGAAGTCTTTCACAAAGACAGACTGCATAGCGAGTCCTTTCCAGTCAAGCATTCCCTGAGGATTGATGACCACAGAATCTGCCACACTACATATATAATAAGCACCCTGTGTATATGTATCACCGTATGAGACAATAAACTTACCACTCTTCTTAAAGTCAACAAGTGCATGACGCAGTTCTTCCAGCATGGCAGGAGTAGCACCTGACAACGCTCCGGCTTCAATATAAATACCCTTCACCTTGTCATTCTCAGCAGCATGACGTACAGCAGAGAGCATGTCGTCAAGACCCTGCTCCTCCATTGCCGCATTACCGAACAGTTGCGCAAAAGGATTCTCCTCCGCTCTTTCCACAAGCGTACCGTTCAATTTCAATGTAAGAACCGCATTGTCCGGCACCGGCACTGTAGTCGATTGCATAGACATTCCCAAAAGAGTCACTACAGAACTAATTGTAGCCAACAGACCAAGTACAACAAGACCGGTTATTGTGGCAAGTACATACTTCAAAAAATCTTTCATACTTCACTTTTTGTGTCGATGAATGTCAAACCTATGTTTCACGGACTATAGCCCTTCATACATTGATTTACCCAAACATCAACTCTTCTTTTTATTTCAGTTATTTACAATACTTTACATATTCACAAGCAGCAAGCAACCATGCTCCCGTACCAAAAGGAGCCTGCGAATGAGCATCCACAGTACGTGTAGGGTCCGGCTTCTCACCGATAGGCTGCACATAACCGATACTTCCGTCCGGCTGAAGAGCCACCTTCACAAGATAGTTCCAAGCCTTGTCTATCACAGGCTTATAAATCTTAGCGTCAAGCAGTCCGTTATTCACACCCCACAGCATACCGTAAGTGAAAAATGCCGTACCGCTTGTCTCATATCCCGGAGCATCATCCTCGCAAAGCATTGAACGGCTCCAATATCCGCCTTCCTGCTGGCAACGTGCCACACCTTCAGCAAGTTCCCTGAAACGCTTCAGATAAAAAGCTCTGTAAGGACTCTTTGCCGGAATATCCTGAAGCACCTTTGCAAGTCCTGCAAGAACCCATCCGTCACCTCTTGCCCAGAAACTTTTTCCACCGTTGCAGGCTGTCTTCACTTTAGGGAAGATGTATTTCGCATCCCTGTAATAAAGCTGGTCTTCTTTGTCGAAAAGAAGACTGTCCGTCCACTTAAAGCACTCATACTGCTTGTCCAGCAAAGTCTGGTCACCTGTAATCGTATATAACTTGGTGAAGATAGGCATTCCCATGTACAAAGCATCGCTCCACCACCAGAAATCCCGTTCCGGCATGGCAGCTTGATGGCACATCACTTCAAGAGTACGCTCCAGACGTTCTGCACGATGTTCCAGTTTGTACAAGTCCATATAAACCTGAAAGCAAATCTGCCAATCTGCAAAAAGAACATGATCCATGCCCTCGCCGTATGTGGCATACTTCCACTGGCTCTTGTTTTGCTGCGTAGCTCCTTTCCATTTGTTATGTTCCGCAAAACGCAGTGCATAATCCAAATATTCCGGCTTGCCGGTCAGTTCATACACAGCCATGTTACCGGTGAAATATGCAGCATTATCCCAGAAGCCCCGGCACTCTGCCTTATTGTGGCTCTGCCAATAATCATTAACCTTCTCAATGAGGGCTACAGTCTCATTTGCCTTCTCGCTCAATGCCGCACTCTTCTGTGCCGCTACAGGAATACCGGCAAACATTGCCAGCCCCGCCAATAATGATGTCAAACGTTTCATCTACTATTTATTAGATTTATTCAATTATAGTTTAATTTTTGTTTTCTTTTGATTCACAAAGATGCAAATTATTTATGAAATAAAAGAGTTTTAAGATTTCAAATCTGTTCGTTTTTAAGTTTTTATGTTTTATAGCAGACTACACGGATGCTCTGCTGCAAATATTTCAAAACCGAAAAGCCTTCAAGAAGCCGAAAAAAAACAGAGAAATCGCTTCTACTTCTCCACCATCTTCAGCCCCATCTTTTCCGCCTCTTCTATCAGCAGAGCCTTAGCCGGTTCATATTCATTCGGAATCTTGCCATCAAGAATCGCATCTTTTATCGCAGCCTTCAAGACTCCGACCTCGCGACTCGGCGAAAGTGCAAACAGTTCCATAATTTCTTCTCCCGACACAGGAGGCTGAAAATTCCGAACACGGTCTTTCTCCTCTATATCTACAAGCTTCTGCCGCACAAGCCGGAAATTATCCAGAAAGTGCTTCTTGCGCTGTTCATTCTTAGAAGTGACATCTGCCTCACAAAGCACCATCAAATCGTCAATGTCGTCGCCCGCCTCAAACAGCAGACGTCTCACAGCCGAATCAGTAACCTCCTCATCAGCAATTGCAATAGGGCGCATGTGCAGTCCGACAAGCTTCTGCACATATTTCATGCGCTCGTCCAGCGGAAGCTTCATCCTCCTGAATATCTTGGGCACCATCTTCTCGCCAATGAAATTATGGTTATGGAACGTCCAGCCTGCCACATTGTCCCAACGCTTGCTTTTCGGTTTGCCAATGTCGTGGAGCAAAGCAGCCCACCGAAGCCACACCGAAGCGTCTTTCTTCGACACATTGTCCAGCACCTCAAGCGTATGATAGAAATTGTCCTTATGCGCACGTCCGTTCATTGTCTCCACTCCCTCAAGTGCTGTCAGCTCCGGAAATATCAGCTGCAACAATCCGCACCGTTCAAGATCCATAAGTCCTTTCGAAGGATATTTTGAAAGCAGAATCTTGTTCAGTTCCTCGATAATGCGTTCCCATGAAATGATTTTTATCCTGTCGGCATTACGTTTCAGAGCCTCAAAAGTTTCGTCCTCTATATAGAAATTCAACTGAGTGGCAAAACGCACACAGCGCATCATGCGTAAAGGGTCGTCACTAAACGTAATGTCCGGGTCAAGAGGAGTACATATTATACCATCCTCCAAATCCTCAATGCCATGAAAAGGGTCTATCAGTTCCCCAAACCGGTCTGCATTGAGACATAAAGCCAATGCGTTGATAGTGAAATCCCGCCTGTTCTGATCATCTTCGAGAGTGCCATCCTCCACCACAGGCTTCCGGGAATCATGACTATAGCTTTCTCGCCGTGCCCCCACAAATTCCACTTCCAGATGTTTATACTTCAGTTGAGCCGTACCAAAATTCCTAAAAACAGATACATGAGCCTTTCGCCCTAACTTTTTACCTACCGCTTCAGCTATTGCAATGCCGCTTCCTACCACCACCACATCAATGTCATTAGACGGACGTTCAAGAAATAAATCACGAACATAGCCTCCTATCACATAGCATTCCATCCGCAACTCATCAGCCGTTTCCGATATAAGTCTGAATATCGGATTAGAAAGCGAATCTACCAATTCTTTTTTAGTAAGAAACTTCATTTTCACATTATTTTAATGCGAAGATACAACTTTTGACTATCACGACAAAATTAACATCAAGGTTTTGGAACCCACCCGACACAGAATTGCCAAAGAAATTTCTGATGTGGGGACATTCAACAAACTCCCCCATTAAACACATCCACTTTATGAGCAAAAAGAATCAGTGAATACTTACCACTAAAAAAACGCAAAAACATGACAAAAATCAATTTTCCATTTTTGACAAAATGATATTTTCGCCCAAAATGAAAATTTAACACTTCAAGCAGTTTTTGGACGAGGGCGAAAATATGAAAATTTTTGTCTAAAGATAATTTGTTGAAAATCAAAGGAATACAAAATTTTTCAAAACGCTCAAAAAAACGCGGCAGACGCAATTTTTTGAATGTTTTGAATATTCTGATAATATATTGATTATTAATGTTTTACATTCAAACTCACCATTTTCACCCTCAAATGTCCTCAAAACTCCACTCACTTTTAACTTTCTGTTCAGACACTGTTCTAACACCCGATTTATACACTTCTTAACATTTCTCTCCTAAGCAAACTGCCTTCTTTTCCGCTCCCTGCTGTTTTTTTATTTTCAGCGCGCTGTCGTCAAATTTTCAGCGCACAGTGGGAGAATTTCTACTGCGCTGCAAATAAAATTGCAGTGCGCTGTGAAGAAAAAAACTGTGCGCTGGAAATTTGAAAACTTAGTA
>JAGASY010000107.1 GCA_017621515.1 Bacteroidaceae bacterium | reverse complement strand
GGATGGTGCGCCTACCCGAAGGCTTTCGGGAGACCGGGATACATCACACTGAAAATCGGACTCGACAGATTCCTGTCGCGTTGCGAGATTCTATTCTATTATTGGAACACAGAGAAGGAAAGAGATGTGTACAAAGAGTAGTCTTAGAGGAGGTGGCGCGATAGCGACGGAGGAGTTTGTCGAATACATCCACAAATATACCTTTTACCACATGAGGAGTCTGTCGAGAACACCCACTTAAGCACCAACTTACCACATGAAAAGTCTGTCAAAAATAACAAAAAGAGTCCGCCAAAGACACACCACAGCACTATAATAAGTAAAAATTAATCAGTTTCTTAAACAGTTTCTCAGAAAGTTTATATAGATTTGCATATATAAACAATAAACAAAAGTAAGCGATATGACATTTACACAACTTTCTATGCCGATATTTGAGCGTGCCATAGCCGACTATCACGTGACTGACAATGTAGATACACCTGTGAACAATCCATACGAAGCAGGAACAATCGAATATTATCTGTATCTGAAGAACTGGATTGACACAGTGCAGTGGCATTTCGAGGACATCATCCGCGACCCGAACATCAATCCGGAGGAGGCTTTGCTGCTGAAACGCAGAATAGACAAGAGCAACCAAGACCGCACAGACCTTGTTGAAATGATAGACAGCTATTTCCTCGATACTTACAAGGATGTGAAGCCGCTGGAAAATGCGACCATCAATACGGAAAGTCCGGCATGGGCTGTCGACCGTCTGAGTATCCTTGCTCTGAAGATATATCACATGGAAGAGCAGACAAAGCGCGACGATGCTGATGAAGAACACATAGCAAAATGCCAGAACAAGCTTAATGTACTGCTCGAACAGCAGAAAGACCTTTCGTCTGCAATAGACCAGTTGATTGAGGACATTGAGGCCGGAAGAAAGTATATGAAGGTATATAAGCAGATGAAGATGTACAACGACCCGAGTACAAACCCTATTCTTTATAAGAAATAATCCAGAGGAGTTTCGGGCTTTGTCACGTATTGCGGACGTAATTTCTTGTATTTTGATAGATTTTCCGTGGGTTTTGGCAGACTCCTCCGTCGCTACGCGCCACCTCCCCTAACTTAGGGGAGGAGCCAAGTTACCGTATTGGGTATCAATGCTATACACCCGAATCATAGTCTTTTTAGGGATAGGTATATAGGCTCCTCCCCTAAGTTAGGGGAGATGGCGCGTAGCGACGGAGGAGTCTGTCGAATACAATCATTTAAACTGCAAAATAGGAGTCTGTTAAATACACAATAGCAATTACAGCAAACAATAATAATAAAGACTAAACATGACGCGTCTTCTAATCATTCGTTTTTCGGCAATGGGCGATGTGGCGATAACAGTGCCTGTCATACATTCACTCGCTTCCCGATACCCCGAACTCCGTATCACAGTGCTGACACAAAGTCGTTTTTCCGCCTTTTTCGACTGGATGCCCGCCAACGTGGAGGTGAAAGGTATAAACCTTTCCGAT
Organism: Bacteroidaceae bacterium; assembly: GCA_017621515.1. Classification (GTDB taxonomy): domain Bacteria; phylum Bacteroidota; class Bacteroidia; order Bacteroidales; family Bacteroidaceae; genus RGIG8745. Next base: position 69,781 of record JAGASY010000107.1, on the reverse strand, counting down.
TATCCGGGCATTTGGGGACTAAGCAGACTGTTCTCGCAACTGAAGTCCTGCCAATATGATTACGTGGCAGACCTTCATGACGTGCTTCGCACCAAATATTTGAGAACCTGTTTCCGAATGATGGGGACGAAGACGGCAGTTATCAACAAGGCACGCTCGGAGAAACGCATGTTGATAGAGCGCAGAATGGAGACAAAAAATCTGAAACCAATGGTGGAGCGGTATGCGGATGTCTTTCGTGAACTGGGCTACGACTTGAACGTTGATTTCGCGCGTGCGTTTGACCCTCGTCAGGAGAACTTTGCACGTGTGCGGAATGTGGTCGGAGGCAAGCAGGACGGTGAAACATGGATTGGAGTAGCTCCGTTTGCCGCTCACAAGGGCAAGATATATCCTTTGGAAAGTATGCATAAAGTGGTTGACATGCTTTCGGACAGAGGTTTCCGCATCTTTCTTTTCGGTGCAGGCAAAGAGGAAACGGCTATACTCGAATCGTGGGAGCGAGAGGGAGTGACATCCATCTGCGGCAAGTTGGGAGGCTTACATAACGAGATGCTCCTTATGAGCCGCATGAACCTGATGATTACAATGGACTCAGCCAATATGCACATTGCTTCCATAGCGGCCGTACCGACAGTTTCTGTGTGGGGAGCCACCCATCCGAAGATGGGCTTCATGGGATGGGGACAGTCGGAAGACAGTGCCATACAGCAGAATCTGCCGTGCCGCCCGTGTTCTGTCTATGGCAATAAACCCTGCAAATATGGTGACTATCGTTGTCTGACAGGGATTGCCCCTGAGAAGATTGTAGAAAAGGTGGTAAACATGCTGGGCTGAGCCGAATAAATATTTTCATTTCACAAGATATCAAGGCTATCAATGACATACCGCTTTTTCTTTATATTGTTTCGTATTCTTTCTTTCCTCCCTTTTGGAGTGTTGTATTTGTTTTCAGACATTGTGAGTCCGTTTGTCCGCCACGTTCTCCGCTACCGGAGGAAAGTGCTTCGTCAGAATCTGGCAACATCCTTTCCCGAGAAGACGGACAAGGAGCGTATGCGTATAGAACGCGACTACTATCGTCTGCTGTGCGACTATTTTGTGGAGAATCTGAAATTATTTTCCATTTCGCCCGAGAAAATGATGAAGAGAATGACATTCGGAGGACTGGAATCGGCGAAAGAAGGTTTCGAGAGCGGCAAAGATTTCATGTTTATCTATCTCGGTCATTACGGAAACTGGGAATGGATTGCCTCCTTGCAATATTGGATGCCTCATGCACATTGTACGCAGATTTATCATCCTCTGTACAACAAAGTGGCAGACAAGATGTTTCTTCATCTGCGGCAACAGTACGGTGGAGAATGTATTCCTATGAAAAAAACGCTGCGCCGGCTTGTGGAACTGAAGAGAGAAGGGCGAAAGACAGTGGTGGGATTCATTTCCGATCAGCTTCCGAAATGGAACAGCATCCACCATTTCACCTCTTTCCTGAACCACGACACAGCTGTGTTTACGGGTACGGAGCAAATGGCAAAGAAGTTTGGTGCGATGGTATATTATGGACGTGTCACTCGTCCTCGCCGCGGGTATTATCATTGTGAAATGATTCCAATGACAGACAATCCGTCGCTCTTTGAGGACTTCAAGCTTACTGACCTATATATGCAGATGCTTGAGGAAGATATACGTCGGATACCTTCGCTGTGGCTGTGGACACACAAGCGTTGGCGCAGAACTAAAGAGGAATGGCTCCGGAGAAACAGTGCGACAGAACCACAGCAGCAACTTTCATAGAATTTATGTGTAAACGGATTATTTCAATAGATTATGGAAAAAAAACAAGAACATAAAGACCACACGGAAATGCCAGAACAGCTTTTCTCGATAGTCGTTCCGACTTGGAATAATTTGTGCTTCTTGAAACTTTGTGTGGAAAGCATACGGAAAAACTCTACATATAATCATCAGATTATAGTCCATGTGAACGACGGAAGCGACGGCACACTGGAATGGGTGAAGAAGGAAGGGCTCGACTATACTCATTCAGAAGAAAATGTGGGAGTGTGTCTTGCCATGAACATGATGCGCACAAAGGTGCGGACAGACTACATTCTGTTTTTGAATGACGATATGTATGTGTTGCCGAAATGGGATGAGGTTATATACGATGAGATAAAGTCGCTTCCCGACAACCGTTTCTTCCTTTCAGCAACCACCATTCAGCCTCATACACGTGGAGCATCTGTAATTGTGGCTGATTATGGCGACACAATAGAGACGTTTCAGGAAGATAAGCTGCTGAACGAATACATGGACTATAAGGTAAAGGACTGGATGGGAGCGACATTACCGCCTAACATCGTCCACCGTGACATTTGGGACCTCGTGGGAGGCTACAGTGTCGAATATTCGCCGGGAATGTACAGCGATCCGGATTTCACCGCCAAGCTGTGGCTGTGCGGAATAAAATTCATGAAAGGTTTGCAGGCAAGTCGGGTTTATCATTTTGAAACAAAATCAACTACAAGAATCCGAAAGAACTGCGGACAAATGCAGTTCCTACTGAAGTGGGGAGTCACTTCATCCACTTTCCGCAAGTTGTTTACTTATAAAGGACGCGACTTCAATGCAGATCTTATCGGGCATTTTGAAGGCGGTTCAAAACTGAAAAAACATATTATCCGGGGACATCTGAAGGCTGTGCTTTGGCTATTGACCAAAGATTTCGGTCCTGTATGGAAGTTCTGGGACAAAAACTATAAATAATCTGTTATGATACTTGGAGTTATATTGCCACATACAAAACTCTATGGAGGTGTGAAGAGATTTCTTGAACTTGGAAATATCTTTGTAGAGAAGGGTCATAGATTTATCGTATTCACTCCGGATGGGAAAGCACCGGAATGGTTTGATTTCAAAGGAGACATGATGACTTTTAAAGATATAGAGACATGCCGGCTTGATGCACTGTGGACAACGACTGTCAAGTTCATGCCAATGGTGTTGTCATCGGGTGCTGTACATAAAATCTTTTATCATGTCCGTAAGAGCGACAAGGTGAGCAAACTGATGAAGAATCCCGAAGTGGAGGTTTTCGCTTGTTCAACAAATGTGTATGAATATGACCTGAAGAAATACGGACGCACCGCATTCAAAGCAGTGGGAGGTGTGACGGTGGCCAATTACACTCCTAAAAAAGATTATAGAGTGAACGACCGCCCTTTTGTCGTGATGGGTTACGGCAGACTTTCCGAGAGAGTAAAAGGCACTCATTATGTGGTCAGTGCCTGTGAGAAGTTATATGCACAGGGATATAATCTTAAATTGCTGCTTTTCGATTCTCCAACGAGCGACAAGGCGATGGAGAAAATCAGGAAGTTTACATGCAAATGTCCACATGAATTTGTGCTCAACCATCCTTTCAATAAAAATTCGGAACTGTTCGGACGAGCAGACTGTTTTGTTTCTGCCGAGAACCCTAAATACTCCGGATGGAACAACACCGTGGCGGAAGCAATGGCTTGTGCTCTGCCTGTTATATCTACAAAGGCGGGAACGCTTGATTTGCTTGAAGACGGAGTGAACGGTATCCGCACAGCACGTTGGGGATTCTGTTTCCGCCATCATATCAAGAAACTCTACAAAGATGAGGGTTTGCGCAAAAAATATGGAGAAAATGCGCGCAAACACATCCTCAACTACGACTGGAGATTAGTGGCAGAGAATATCATAAACTATCTTGAGCAGAACAAAAAATGAAATTCTGATTATGAAGATACTCGTAACGGGCGCAGCCGGATTCATAGGAAGCAGATGCGTAGAGTTGCTTGCAGAAAGAGGTGACGAAGTGATTGGAATTGATAATATCAACGATTATTATTCTCCTGCACTGAAGTATTACAGGCTTCGTATGGCAGGCATAACTGCTGAAGCGGATGATTTCAAGTTCGGACACCGGATTGGAAGCAAGAAATATCCTAACTATACATTTATCCGGTTGGATATAGAGGATAAGGGAGCAATGGATCTACTTTTCGATGAAATGAACTTCGACAAGGTGGTACATCTTGCCGCCCAAGCCGGTGTGCGCTATTCGATAGAGAATCCATACGCTTACATGCGCAGCAACTGGATTGGATTTTTGAATATGCTGGAATGTTGCCGTAATTTCAACATCAAACATCTTGTATATGCTTCATCCAGTTCTGTATATGGCATGAACACCAAAGTTCCTTTCATGGAAGATGATGTGGTGATAAGCCCTGTAAGTCTTTATGCCGCCAGTAAAAAGAGTAACGAACTAATGGCACATGCCTATTGTAAACTCTACGGCATACCGTGTACGGGACTAAGATATTTTACTGTCTATGGCCCTGCCGGACGTCCCGATATGGCTCCGATGTTGTTTGCGAAAGCTATCTGTCATGGAGAACCTATAAAGGTTTTCAATAATGGGGACATGATGCGTGACTTTACATACATTGACGATATTGCAAATGGCACTGTAATGGTACTTGACAAAATACCTTTTGCAGACAATTGCCCTAATAAGATTCCGTATAAAGTCTATAATATAGGATGCGGAAAGCCTGTGATGCTGATGGACTTCATCGCTGAAATAGAAAATAATCTTCATAGGAAGGCTGAAAAGGTGTATATGCCAATGCAGCCGGGAGATGTGTGCAAGACGTATGCAGATACAACAAAACTGGAAACAGAGATTGGTTATAAGCCAAAGGTGGAACTTCACGAAGGCATCGGAAAGTTCATCCAATGGTTTAAGGAATATTATGCAAAGAAGAGCTGAGAAACATATAACCCCCAAAGAGTGTAGCAGATGTGCATAAATAAGCAAAGAATAGTCGTAAACCCTGAATTTGAAAGATATGGTTCGTTTGTTTCGTCTCTTCCCGATATTTTCGACAGTAGCGGACAGACAATATATTCAAAACGTAATGTTGTGAAACGGTTTCAGGTAGAGGAAAATGCAGTAGCCATTGTCAAGCGGTACAAAGTTCCCAACCTGATACAACGTCTGGCATACTCTTTCTATCGCAAATCGAAAGCGGAAAGGGCCTATAATTATGCAGCACTATTCTTGCAGAAAGGAATAGAAACTCCGAAACCGATAGCATTTATAGAGATATATCAAAGGGGACTTTTTACTGACAGTTATTTTGTTTCGACAGAGGATAATCGCTCTTCATGCAATGCACTCCTTGACTCCACCTTCCGGGAAGCAGAAGAACTTATCGACAACTTAGTGGATTTTATCATTTCGTTGCATAAAAAGGGAATTATGCACGGCGACTTGAATCTTTCCAATATCCTATATTGGAAAGAAAAGGACGGGAATTATTCTTTTTCCGTAATAGATACGAACCGTTCTCGCTTTATTGATACTCCTTCAAAGCACCGATGTCTCAAAAATCTGATGCGCATGACGCATAATTTTAGCGTGAGTGCCGGACTTGTAGCCGCCTATGCCCGCAAACGGGGATGGGATGAAAGAGAGTGCGTGGATTATGTGCGCAAAGAAATAGAAGCTTTTGAGCACCGGAATGACTTGAAACATTCATTCAGAAAAAAACATAAAAAAAGAGGAAAATGAAGAAAGTTCTTTTGGATTTGCGGGACATAAACCATGTGACCTGCGGATTTGGTCAGATAGCCAAGAACTATGCCAAATTATATTCGCAATATCAGCCTGAAGGCATTAAGTTTGTTTTTCTTTTGCCGAAGCACTTCAATGAAACGCTGGGAGAAAATATAGAACAGGTCAATGTACGTCCCAAATTGAACAAACATTGTCCGTGGACACTCCCGAAAGTAGATTTGTGGCATTCTATTCATCAACAACAGCAGACACGAAGAATTTACGGAGATACCAAATATGTGCTGACCATACATGATCTTAACTTTATGACAGAGAAGAACAGGTTACGTCAGCTCAAACATTTGCTGATTCTACAGCACCGAATCAACCAAGCAGATGCAGTGGTGGCTATCTCGCACTACGTAGCAGAACAAGTAAAGAAGCACCTGAACCTGAAAGGACGAGACATCCGTGTTATCTATAACGGTGTGGAACGTATTGACCACAGCGAATCATGCAAACCTTCATTTACTTCTGAACGTCCTTTCTTCTTTACGATAGGTCAGATTCGAAGAAAAAAGAATTTCCATATATTGCTTGATGTAATGAAGTCTTTTCCTGAGCACGACCTGTTTATCTGTGGAGACGACCATTTCGACTATGCGGATGAGATAAGAAGGAAGATTGAAGAGCAGCAGTTGAAGAATGTCTTTCTCACTGGTCCCATCAAACAGGAAGAAAAAGTGTGGCTGTACAAGAACTGTGATGCGTTCCTTTTCCCAAGTATGTGTGAAGGCTTCGGTCTGCCTGTGATAGAAGCCATGCAGTTCGGACGCGCGGTATATGTATCCAATTATACGTGTCTGCCTGAGATTGGTGGCGGATATGCCTTTGTATGGGAAGATTTGACCACCCAAGCAATGACAGACAAGATAAAATCGACACTGCCTACATTCTATGACAACAAGGAACAGATAGAAAAAGAAAAGGAATATGCCTTCTCTTTCAGCTACGAGAGGCATATAGAGTCTTATTGCAAATTGTATGAGAAGTTGCTTGAAAAGTAAGAATTTGTTTATAATATAAGACTATATATGCCGATTTCATCTTGAATAAACGAAAAGTCAATAACTATATTAATTGTTATGAAATGTATATAGTTATTGACTTTTCTTTTATAGGATGTTTTTATTGAACTAAATGACGCATAGAATGGCTTAATGTTTCCCCATTCAGAACTATTGGCAACAGAGACCATTTGTGGGGATTAAATAATACTTTGACTATGTGTATAAGGCGATATATGGAACATTGGAACATGTTGTGGTGTTTCCTATAGCAGTACATCTTGGAAATGTACAATTCTTTGTATGATAGGCTCTTGTAGCTTTTGATGGAAGCTCCGTATATGTGCATAAAACTATATCGGGGATGTACAATGCTCTTCCATCCTGTTTTACCGGGATGATTTCAGAACAAGCATAGGCTTCGGGAGTCTTGTTCGCCATAAAAATGAAGCCCCATAAAAAATTTTTTGACATCGCTTTTTTAAGGGGCATCCTATTTTGACAAAATGATAGCATATTCGTGCATCTTGATTATAATTCAACTGTTTTGCATTAAAATACTTTCTTTTTGATTTTGTCAAATGTTAAAATCCTAAGCCCTCTGGCACACGTCAAAATGAAGCACGATGAACTTTTATTGAAGAATGGGGATTCTGCGCACATTTCGTGAAGCCTCCGGGAATTGTGAAATAGTGTTTCGTTTCGGAGCGGTTCTTTTACATTTATTTATTTCCGGCGAAGAGTTCTTGGAAAAAAACTACTAAGTTCTCAAATTTCCAGCGCACAGTTTTTTTCTTCGCAGCGCACTGCAATTTTCTTTGCAGCGCAGTAGAAATTCTTTCACTGTGCGCTGAAAATTTGACGACAGCGCGCTGAAAATAAAAAAACACTGGGAAGCCGAAAAAAGAATAGTTTGCATCGGTTGAAATGTTAAGAAGTGTATATATTTCTGCTTGGAAAGAGTGAATGAATAGAAACCTAAAAGTGGGTGGATTTTTGAGGGCATTTGAAGATAGAAACGGTAGATTTGACTATAACATATTAATAGTCAATACATTATCAGAATATTCAAAATACTCAGAAAAATGCGTCCGGCACGTTTTTTTGAGCGTTTTGAAGAATTTTGTATTTGTTTGATTTTCAATAGTTTATCTTCAAGCGAAAATTTTTGTCTTTTCACTGTCGGCAAAAAATCGCTCGAAGTGTTAAATTTTCATTTCTGGCGAAAATATCATTTTGTCAAATCGAAAAATGGCATTTCAGCGTGCTTTTCCGCCACTTTAGGCGGATGTATTTAATTTTTGTTCAAGCAGGGCATCTATGAATACCTTGCATGATTACAAGAAATAAAATTCAGCTGAAAATTTAATGAACTATTGTTATAGGTGTATTGTTTATACGACCTATGATATAATCTGTGCTAAAAAAACAGGACATATCTTTTCCGTTATGTCCTGTTTCTTATTAGTCGGTACGACTATTCATAGTTTTTTTCGTAGCTTTCTACAGTTCCTGTTTCAGATGAGAAGTTTATACCTATGCAGATGATTTTGCGTGTTCCAGATTGATATGGCTTGGCATATCCTTTGTCCTTTATCTGCTGCAATGCAGCCGAAGCACAGCCGTTAAGTTTGAACTCCATAATATAGACATATTCCGGATATTCCACTACACAATCAATGCGTCCTTGACTCGTTTCCTTTTCAGCTATTACACTATAGTGGGCAAGCATCTGCAATATAAGGTAGAAAGAATATTGGAAGTATCGTTCACACTCTTTTTCGTCTTGCTTGCGCTGGAAACGGTAGGTGGCAGAGGAAAGAAGAGAAGTCATACGAGTCATGAATCCCTCCACGTTGCCCAGACGGAGATAATCGGTTACTTCATTGAGCCATGACCTCGGATCTTCTCTGCCTTTGAAATAGTCGGCAGACAGTACATCTATAAAGCCCGACCGCACCTCCTCATTTGGGAAGTCAAGAAGATAAATGTTCATATCGCGTCGGTATGCCTTTATCGTGAGGTAGCCGCTTTGGTAAATCATTGGCAGAGGACGCTGCACATCGGCTTTGTAATTCACAAATTGTGAAACGTCGTAATACCGACCAGCAAGTTCGTTGATGTTCTCATCGCAGTGCTGCAACAAACGGACGAGATAGGTGGGAGTTCCTGATGCGAACCAGTAGTTGTACAATTTCATGGAATCAAAACAATTGAGCAGACTGAACGGATTGTATATGTCTGTCATATTGTCGCCGAAGTGATAGCCGTCATACTTGCGTTTAAGTCTGTCAACCATTTCGGTATATTCTACACCTTCTTCTTCAGCAAGTTCCCTTATCGGTTCGTCGAATATCGAGAGCAGTTCTTCTGTGGTGATACCGCAAAGAGCCTCATAACGGCGATCCATACTTATGTCTTTGGGCTGGTTGAAACCGCTGAATACGCTTATCTGGGAGAATTTTGTCACTCCTGTCAGAAAGACAAACTGCAAATGTTCGTCTGCATCCTTGAAAACACCATAAAAAGCTTTGAGGACATTGCGATTATAGTCTTCAATACGTTTCTTGTTACCGTTGATGTCCATCACAGCCTCGTCACAGTCCATGACATCAAGCAACGGCTTATCATATTCATCGATGAGCACAACAGCCTTGCGTCCAGTCTTCTCATGGGCGGTTTTAAGCACATCGGCGAACCTTATTCCGTAGCTATCTATGTCTGGAGTGACACCAAATCGTTTTTCTGCATTACGTACAAAATGTCCTATTGCGTCGTCAAGCGCAGTCGGTTTCATATAATCGGAACTGCCGAATGACAGCTTGAACACAGGATATTCAAACCAATCCTTTTCAAGTGCGTCAATCTTCAGTCCCTTGAACAGTTCTTTGCGACCGAGAAAATAGTTTTCCAATGTGGATATAAGCAAACTCTTGCCGAACCTGCGCGGGCGGTTGAGAAAATAGACTTTTCCGTCTTTGACGAGTCTGTAAACAAGGTCTGTCTTATCTACATAGATATATCCGTCCTCGATAATCTTTTCAAAAGATTGTACACCTATAGAATATTTCATAATATAGTGGGGGCTTTAATCTGTTGTTCAAGCAAAGATATATATTAATAGGAATAATGCAAAATTTTTCGCCGAATGGGCTTGAAAATGATTGCATTGCAGGAACAATTGTCAAGTCTTCTAACAATTCTCCATAGGGGATTGTTTGCTTTTTTGATGTAAAGACGTCGTATCACTCTTCATGCTTGCTTTTTTCCGTCTTTCCTCCCACGCTCCGTATATTCCGCATCAGCCCTTCATATTTAGCGCGTTTCACTGCAGAACCTTTGAATAGGCTGCGGTATTTCTCCACAGTAAGCTTTCTCCAGTCGGAAGGTTGCATATTCATGAAATCCTCAGAAGGTTTGAACAGGATATTCGATGTGGGCTGGGCAAATCTGTTGTGCGGACACGCGAGTTGACATCGGTCACAGCCATATATGCAATTGCTGCCTTCCAGAGCCGGGAGCAGTTCGCTGTCGCGGTTTTCTATGGTCAGGAACGAGAGGCATTGCCGTGCATCTATTGTATATGGTGCCATAAGTGCCTTTGTGGGACATGCCTGTAAGCAACGTGTACAATTGCCGCAATGCAAAGACAGCGGCACGTCATATTCAAGTTCTTTATCAATAAGAATCTCACACAAGAAGAAGAAACTGCCAGCACGAGGAATTATCAGACTTGTGTTTTTGCCAATCCATCCTAATCCTGCTTTCCATGCCCAATAGCGGTCAAGGATAGGCACAGTGTCGCAGCACAGTTTGAGCGATGCGTCAGGCAATACATTCATGATATATTCGGCAAGCTGCCGCATCATCTGTTTCATTACGTCATGATAATCCCGTCCATACGCATAGAGTGCGAATTGCAACTGGTCGGGACGAAGCAACTGCTGAGGATAATAGTTCAACGCAAGACTGATGATGCTTTTGCAATTCGGATGAAGCAACCGTGGGTTAAGCCGTTTGTCGAGGTGATTCGCCATATATTCCATTGTGGCATTATGCCCCGACTCAATCCATTTACAGAAAGCAGAAGCATTCTTTTCATCTATTTCTTCCGCTTCGGCAATGCCACAAGCAGAAAAGCCGAGGCTTATAGCTTCGGCTTTTATCATTTGCGATATGTCGTGCGTTCTGTCCATCTTCATGTTGTCCGCAGCCTCCTTTGCTCTGTTCTTTATTTCAGATGGCGGCTCCGTTGCTGATTCTCGTCAAATATCTTAAATTCATATCCCTGTTCTTTCAACCATTCGATAGAACGAGGCAGTGCAGTCTTCAACTTGTCGATACTCTTGAGAGAGTCATGAAATGTGATGATAGAACCATTACGAGTATATTGCTTAATATTCTCAAACACATCGTCAGCTGTCAGATGGCATGAATAGTCGCGTGTCACAACATCCCACATGATGATGGTGTAATAACGGCGAAGCCTGATGTACTGCTCGGTGCGCATCCATCCGTGCGGCGGACGGAACAGATTGGTATGTATCAGCTTGTCCGCCTTGTTGGCGTTCCACAGATAATCTCTGCTTGTCCATTTGAAACCACCGATATGATTGTAAGTATGATTGCCGAGCCGGTGTCCCTTTGACTTTATAAGTTCAAGAAGTTCCGGATATTTTCTTACATTATCCCCTACCATGAAAAATGTAGCTTTCACCCCATACTGTTCCAATGTATCCACAATCCACGGAGTAGCCTCCGGTATAGGGCCGTCGTCAAATGTGAGATATACAGCCTTTTCCTCCGGATTCATTCGCCAGATTGCGCTTGGGTAGAGCCAGCGTAACCATTTGCTCGGTTGTTCTATAATCATCTACGAAATATTTGGACATGCAAACCGTGTCTGTTCTCCGCTTGAATGTATGCTGTTTCAATGTTATACCGTGCGGAAACATGACCGACGAGGCTATATGTCTGTAGGCTGTAACATATAGCTCGGATTTGCTTTTGTTTGTAATATACATCCCCTCCGGCTTCCCGAGAAACCGGAGGGGATTGATTATATGTCATCAGTTGAAGTTAATGCCTTCAGCCTCACATCTTCTGATGAAAGCGTCATACAGACTGTTGAGCAAGACATCCATGTCTTCCATCTTCTTGGTATATTTGGATGTGTTCTTTCCTGCCTTTTCCGACATTGAAAGCGTCTCGTAAGTCTTCTGAAGATTTGCAATGATGCGTATCTCATCGAAGCAGTCTTCTGTTGCAGCTGCAAAGCGCACTGGATTGAGAGACAGATACCAGTCGATATATTCATGAGCTATCTTTTCAAGATGCTCAAGTATCTCCACGGCTTTCTCCGGCTGACCACAGGCGATGTATGCGTTTGCAATCTCAATCGAACCGCTTCCTGTGTCATGAGGCACATTGTATGAAGGTATTTCCTCCGCACACTTCGCAAGAGCCTTACGCGCCATGTCGAGTTTGCCTTCTTGCACGAGATTGGTGATGAGTACGGCAAACCAACGACGGTGGGTGTAGCACATGCGCATGGTAGTTTCGTCGATATAGAGTCCCTTCTGCTTCAAGTTGCCGTATCTGTATTTGTTCATCATGTTGTCATACATCTTCTCTGTATCCACCACAGTCATCATCGGTCTGTTCCCCTCGAAAGTGAACGGACTGATACGGTATGCAATACCTTCCTGTATGAAGTGGCGGTAGAGAGAACCATAGTTGCTTGAACCTACAGTCGTGGACATGTAGAGAGGACGAGAGAAGTTGCTCTGTGCAATCATCTCCAGCATCATCATGAAGCTCTTATATACATGCGATCTGCCTTTGAGGCTTATCTCCATGACATCAGGTATGGAATCGTTAGGAATCATCATGCCTGAACGGCGCACAGCTTCCTTATCCACTGTCACATAAACAGTATCTGTCGGGATACATGAAGGCAGGTTGGCTACAAGCTCGGCATATTTGGCAGGTATGCCCTGCTTCAATACGAACTTGTCAATGACAGTCTTCAATTCGAAAGGATTGTCACCCCATATTTGATGGGCTGTCACCGAATCCTGCTTGTATATCTCAAGCACGAAATCTTTCATCGTCATCGAACCTCCGCCGATGCCGATTTCCGGATTCACCTCCGTAGCTTCGTTCTTTCCTGTCGTATATTGCAGACGAGTCCAGTGGATAGGTAGCGGTGAAGATTGTCCTTCACCTTCGTATGCCGGACGCTTCATCTGGTCGATATACCAGTCTGTCTGCAAATAAGAAAGGTTGCAGACACGCACATCCGTTCTGTTGCCTTCAGTGTCCTCGTTATACCACAGAGGGAACGTATCGTTGTCTCCGTTGGTATATATCACACCATCATGAGGAATGGTCTCAAGATAGTTCAGACCGAAATCACGGCATACATAGCGTCCGCTGCGGTCGTGGTCGTCCCAAGTCTGGCTTACCATTTGCAACGGTATTGCTACAGCCGGGACAAGTGAAAGAACTGATGCCAGAGTGGCTGCCATCCGCTTGTCGAGGTTCTTGCCAAGAAGACGTTCCAAAGCTTCATATATGGCAGCGATACCGAGTCCGCACCACATAGCGAATGCGTAGAACGAACCTGCGTATGCGTAGTCACGTTCACGCGGCTCTATCGGAGTCTGGTTCAGATAAAGGACAATGGCAATACCTGTCATGAAGAACAGGAAGAATACCACCCAGAACTGCTGTATGCCCTTCTTGTCGCGGAATGCCTGCCAGAAGAAACCGAGCAGACCGAGCAGCAGAGGCAGACAGTAGAACACATTGTGTCCTTTGTTCTCCCTCAGGTCGGAAGGCAGTTTGCTCTGGTCGCCGAGACGCATATTGTCGAATGCACTGATACCGGTAATCCAGTTGCCATGTTCCAATTCTCCATGACCCTGAATGTCGTTCTGGCGTCCTGCAAAATTCCACATGAAGTATCGCCAGTACATGAAGTTGAGCTGATAGGAGAAGAAGAATCTGAGGTTGTCCCACTGCGTCGGCAGCGTCACCTGCTGAACCTCTCCGCCCGGAATCTGATAGCTTACAGTCTTCGACGGACCGTTGCCGAGCCACTGCTGATAAGCTGCCGGATAGCCGCGTGAATTGTCATCGCTCCAAATGCGCGGGAACAGCATCTGCTGGTTCATAGGATAGACAAACTCTTTCTTGTCATAAACCTTGACATATTTATCTTTCTCGCCTTCCTGCTCCTTGTCTTTGCGCTGATAAACCGATGCGGTCACTTTCTGTTCATACATGAGGTTGTCGCCGACGCGTACTACATTAGGCTTTGATGCGTAAGTCGGTCCCATGAACAAAGGACGGTCGCCATACTGTTCGCGTCCGAGATAATCGCCGAGCGAGAACACATCCTCCGGAGAGTTCTGGTCCATCGGAGGATTAGCCGTAGAGCGTATGACAATCAACGCGTATGAAGAATAGCCCACAGTCATGAGCGTCATGCAGAGCAGAACCGTATTAAGGATGCGAGGCGACACTTTCTTATTGTTGAACAGGATGAATGCCACGACACCTATCGCTATAATACCGATGATGACACAACCGACCCCGTGTCCGTAGAAAGGGATTCCGAGCATAGACATAACCACAAGGAAAGACACATTGATGCGCGTCTTGCTACGCATCTGCGTGCTCTCGTAGAGTGCCCATACGAGTGATGCCACAAGCAGAACGAGGTATATGTATAGTCCGGTATTGAACGACATACCAAGTGCGTTCACGAACAGCAGTTCAAACCAGCCTCCTATCTTCACGATGCCCGGAACCACACCATAGAGCACTGCCACGACAATGACTGCCGACACGGCGAGCACGGCGAGAGAGCCTTTAGCTGTAGGATTCTTGCACTTCTTGTAGTAGAAGACGAGCACGATGGCAGGAATGCACAAGAGGTTGAGCAGGTGGACACCGATTGACAGTCCCATCAGATAGGCTATCAGCACGAGCCAGCGGTCACTTCCGCTCTTGTCCGCATTGTTCTCCCATTTCAGAATGAGCCAGAACACAAGTGCTGTCATGAACGAAGAGAAAGCATACACTTCGCCTTCCACAGCAGAAAACCAGAACGTGTCGCTCCATGTATAGATGAGAGAACCTGCAATACCGCATCCCATTATGGTGATGAGCTTTGCTGCACTTATCTCTTCATTGTCTTGGCAGAGCAACTTGCGTGCAAGGTGCGTAATGCTCCAGAACAGGAACAGTATGCATCCGGCAGAAAGAAGTGCCGACATGGTGTTCACCATCCGCGCAATTTCCGACGGGTCGCTTGCAAACGAAGCGAACAGGTTTCCAAAAAGCATGAAGAAAGGTGCGCCCGGCGGATGTCCCACCTCCAGCTTGGCAGCTGTGGTGATGAACTCCGGACAATCCCAGAAGCTTGCCGTCGGCTCTATGGTAGAGCAGTAAGTGTAGGCGGCAACAGCGAAAATGAGCCAACCCATAAGGTCGTTCACTGTTTTGAATGTTTTCATCCGATTTTTTTTGTGTTATGAATGTGTATTATTTGTTTGTTTCTCTCATTCTTATTGTAACAAGCTGCAAATATAGTGCAAACATCAACTAAAAGCAAATTTATTGGGCTTCCTGATAGGGCTGCCAAGTCTTTATTAAGCGATGTGTTTGAGCTTCTTATGTTTTTTTAACCCCGAAATGCTGTTTTATGTGCTTTTGAAGAGGACGAATGTACCCGTTTTTATGTGGAGTGTATGCCATGTTTTCAAGTGGATGTGCTCACTGATTACTTATGGGCTAAGTAGAAGATAAAAACATCCGCTAAATTGCGTTTTTTAAGCTCCATAACAAAAAATTTTATATGCAAATTTTAACAAAATTATTTTCTGACAAAATGATAATCATTTTGGCGGTTTTGATGTCTATTTGCTCGTTTATCGTATGTTTGCTTTCTTTCTGATTTTGTCAAATGTTAAAATTCTAAGCCCTCTGGAACGCTCCAAAATGAAGCGTGACAAACTTTTCTCGAAGAACGAGGATTCTACGCGCATTTCGTAAGGCTTCTGCGAAATGTGAAATAGTGTTTCATTTTTGAACGGCTCTTTTACATTTATTTATTCTCGGTGAAGAGTTCTTGAAAAAAAAGTACTAAGTTTTCAAAATTCTGGCGCACTGTCGTCACATTTGCAGCGCACTGCAATTTTAATCACAGCGCAGTGGAATTTTTCTCACTGTGCGCTGAAAATTTGAGAATAGCGCGCTGAAAATAAAATTGCAATGGGAAGCGAAGAAAAAGACAGTTTATGCCGACTAAAATGTTAAGAAGTGTATAATTCCTTGCTTTGCAAGTGTGTCCGAACAGGAGCTTAAAAGCGAGTGGGTTTTGGATGACATTTGAAGGGGAAAACGGTGGATTTACTTGTAAAATATTAACAATCAACAGATTACTAAAATACCCAGATTCTTCAAAAAAATGTGTCCGGCACATTTTTTCGAGTGTTCTGACGAATTTTGCATTTAATTGATTATCAATAATTTATCTTTGAACCAAAATTTTCGTCTCTTTGCCTTCAGCAAAAAATTGCTTGAAGTGTTAAATTTTCGTTTTGGACGAAAATATCATTTTGTCAAAATGAAAACTGGCATTTGAGCCTGTTTCTTGTTATTTATATAAACCTTCTCTACAAATTTAAGTGGATGCATTCGACAGACTTTTCCGCCGAATGCATCCACCAGACCATAAGTATTATGCGAATATACTCACTAAAAATATTACAAACCCTTGAAGAGCTTTCGGCGCAGATACTTTATGCCGAGCAGGAAACCTGTGAAAGAGACACATGCACCGCCCAGACAGAGTATCCACAGGCACGTATGCCACAAAACGGGACGCTCTACGAGATACTTGATGTGAAGATAGTGCATGGCACTGAACATCCATTTGCGCGCCATCTTGTTGTGGTTGAAGAACCGAACATAGTCGTCATGGATGCCGATATAGAAGCGGGAACCGTCTTTGTCGTCTATCATGACTTTATAGACGGGAAGAGCCAGTCTGCCTTCAGAAGAAAGGTAGTATTCGTCATAGCTCTCCATCTTCTCCACACTAACCTTCACATTGTCGCCATACAGCTTGTGCATACGGTTCATGACAGCCTCCTCCGTCACCTCAAGCGGCTTTACCTCCTCTGATGAAGCATCAACGAAATGCTCCGCACTGTCAGCAATTATCCGATACACTGGTTTCTCTCCGATGGAAGTCCATTCCACCTCTTTCAGTGCCGGATAGGCTTCTTTCAGAGTGGAGTAGTCGAGTTTGAAAGCTTGAAGGTCAAGCATGTCGTCGCCCCACACATCGGGAGCATACATGGTGTATTCGCTGTCGTATGGTACGAGCCATTTCGGCACTTTCTGCATGGCGAGCGAACCGCTTATTCCCCAGCATATAAGAAACAGACCGAAGATGAGTCCGAGAATGTGATGCCACCTGTAAGCTGTCTTCTTGAACGGATTCCTCCATGCACCCGTACTCCGTCTGCTCTTGACCTGCATATAAATGCCGATGCCCCATCCGGAGAGAGCCGCCAGCAGACAGAGAATGCCACCGGTCGTGATACATGTCTTCCACAGACTGAGATTGCAGCGTATGCTGGTGAAGTACAGTTTGTGAGGGATGGCGCCGAGCCATGCCCATGTCCTTTGCTTTTTGTCGGTAAGCTGCTGTGCCGCTCCGGTCTTTCCAGAGATAAAAAACTCATGGCTGTCGGAGTCGGCAAAAGTGAACTTATATATTGGCATGACGCGCTCATAGCGTTCATACATAACCCACTGTGCACGTTCATGGAGTGTATCGACGCGTGCTATCGGTGCATCTACCCATTGCCGGGCGATGCGCTCCGCATCGGCGAATGTGAGGCTCTTCACCTCCTGCAGCGTGTCTGTACATGCCGTAAATGTCGTGTCGGCAGAAGATACTCTGACCAGAGTCTGCCCGAGAAACTGACGTACACTGAGTGAATGCAATGTGTCACCAGCCATAGCGGTGAAGACACTGAGGTCTGGCAGTGAATCCGGTAATGTCTCCTTCAAGGCATTGTTTGTCTTTTCCGGCAGACGCGGGTAGGAATGATAAACAAGCACCAGTCCTGTGACGAACCAAAGGAAAAAGCACAGGGATATGAGAGTTCCTGTGATACGGTGTATGCCAAGCGCAAATTTTGAGAATTTCATGGATGGATTTGTAATGTGCGGGTGCATCCACTTAAATATTGGATACACCCACAAAAAACAGCGGAAAACTTTATTTGTTGCTAATATATATGATACGATCGAAAGTAAATCCTTCCTTTATGGTGATACCCTTTGTGGCTTTGCCGCTCTTGATATCATAGACATATACGCATGGTGCTGCATTCTTAGGGTTCACACCGATATATGCCTTATTGTTGAGAACGAATGAACGCTGTGAGAAAGTACCGCTGCTATAAGGCAGTTTTTCTCCATCACATTCGATTTCAGACTTCTGGTCTGTGGTCAAGTCCAATATGGCATAATAGCCGTTGTAGTCACTACCCCATCCTGCATAAACCTTGTTGTCCGTGCTGCACCCCGTATGCTGTGGGTCTTGTATGTAAAGAAGAGCCTTGTTGTTGCCGAGATAGTCGCTGGTGATAATTTTGCCTGTGTAATCTTTGTATCCTTCGTATGTAGCGTCAAACTCGTATGTACCATTGTTGATTCTCAGCAGACATCCGTACTGGCAAGTAGATTTCTCTGCACCCGGAATCTGGCTGTTACAGCTGATATAGAGATTCTCATTCTCGTCCATGAACATCTTGTGCTGAAGCAATTCTCCGTAAGCAGTTCCCGCCATCTGTTCGGCACGTGTGTCTCTCACCACATTTTTAATCAGCATAGTTGTAGCGTCAATGAATGCCACGTAGAAACCTTCCTTGTCCTTTGTGTTACGGAAAGCATAGACAATAGTGTTATCTTTGCTGCGATAACGGGCAAGCCCGGAAGTGCTGAAAGTGCCGGCTGTGAGATTATTGTCTTCAAGAATCTTCAGATATGCAGCATTTGTGCCAAGTCCGAGTTCACCTTCTGCCATGATGGTCAGTTTGCTGCCTTCGTCCTTAAGCTTTGTCCAAAGTATTTCACTTGAGTTTCCGTTTGAACCCATAACAAAAAATTCGCTGTCGTTGAGCCAGTCGTGCGTATAACGGCGGTCTTTATAAGTATTCTGACCGAAAGGACGTTCTGCTACTGTCTCTACACCGGTATTAGTCACTTTGTACTTGCCGTATCTTGCCAATCCGAGCGGTGCTGCTTCATAATAATACTGACCCTTAATCATGGCCTCGGCATCCATGACAGCTGTGATGTCCGCTCCGATGTTGGTAAAATCAACCACAGTATTTGTTTCCAGTGAATTAAGGCTCTGGATAATGTTTGAAGCAGTAGAACCCATGCCGGCACCGCCACCGACAGACACCAAAATGTCATAATGTACGTCGTTTACCTGTGGAATACCTTTTATCACTTCTTTGTCATCGTCATCAGAACATGCTGTGAACGAACCTCCTATAGCCAGTGCAGCCAATGTGCAGGCTAAGAATCTGAAATTCTTCATCTTTTTGTTGTTATATAAGTTAATGAATTGCTTGATTTATCTCTTTTGTCTGTGCATCCTCAATGGATGAACACACGGAATTTGCACAGGAAGGAACGTCCCGGTTTCTGAAGTTTGTAGTTATCGTAAGCGGTACAGTCGAAAAGATTGTTGCACTCCAATGTGAAATTGTATCGCTCCTTCTGCCATGAATAGGTTATGGCTGCCGAATGGAAGTTCTGAGTCGGAATGCGCGCTTTAGTAGCCAACATTCCGTAGCCTTCCCATGTCAGGAAGAACCAGTGTACATACTGATAATTGTAGTTGAACCTCACTCTATCTTCCTTGTTGAATATTGCGTGTTTGGTGAGGGTCAAATCAGCATTTCCAAAGAGCCACGGCTTATTAGGAACCTTGTTGTTGTATGTGACCGAAGGCTTACCATCTTCCTTATATCTGTTTTTGTCACGTGCATCCTGATAACTACAGTTCACCGAAGCTTGAAGCCAGTCACTCCAGTTATACCGTACTTCTCCCTCTACACCTTTCATTGTTACATTCGACACGTTATCATATTGTCCTGTGCCTTCCGACTCGGAAATGATAAAGTGTATATAGTCTTCCACCTTGCGGTAGAATACTCCGCCTTCGTAGTACAATGTGTGTTTGTCGTTAAACCGGACGGTACCGAATATTCCAGCATTGATGTTATGGCTCTTCTCCGGTTCAAGAGCTAAATTGGGATATACAGTCGAACCGTTACCTAACAGTTCTCTTGCCAACGGAAGTCGCACGGTACGCTCGTAGGAGGCTTTCACAGCGAAAGGCTCACAGAAAGAAATGCGTGTACCGACACCGCCGCCAAGATTATTCTTGGTAGTTGTCTCAGGGATGTAGGCAGAATTTGTAATCCAATAAAGGTCGTTTTGTTCCACATGCACATAGTTCATGTAGTCTTTTAGGAATGCCACATTAGATACCTTTCCATTCCATAGCAACTGATTGTATGACAGTCCGAAGATGTGCTTCGCCAATACATCGTTGGAAGGCACAAACTCTTCATCTTCTCCCAAATCGTCTGTACGGTTGTTGCCTGTTCTGGTAAACATGTAATTGAGATTGAGCGAATTGTGTATGTCCAGATTATAGTTAAGGTTGGCTCTCACAGCAGTCATAGGACGCTTATATCGGCGCATCTGCCTTGCTCGTCCTGTAATTTCATTGCGCGAAGTAGGTGTCCATGTCCCATCCCATGTGTATTGCCGGTATGCCGTATCTATGGTGAGCGAGTTGTCCCATGTGTGCGAAGCAAGAATGTTTGCCGACAGATTCTTGAGCAAGAAGTCGGCTTTCTTGTAACGCATCTGTACATTCCAAGCATGTTGTTGCCGTTCAGCCGCTCCATAGACAATGTTCTGTACAGAACCGGTCTGCAATTCCTTGTCTGTCTTGGTATAAGATACGGACATGGTCAGCAAATCTGCCCATGATTTGCGTTCGATACCGAACTCCATCTGCGCAATCAGTGAACGGTAGTCGTCGTGGAAACGTTTCTTCTCTGTTGATATATATTTGTCATTTTCTTCGTCCCACACTTCCACATCCTTCACTTTATAGTCATTCTTTGAATAGCTGTAGCCCAATGTCGGTCTTATAATCAGCCCTGACTTTGGCAACTGGAACTGTCCTCTGAAGTCCGCCACGTAGGTGTGGAATGAACCCGCACTGACAGAAGCGTCTATGAAGTTCTTGTTTTCTTTCTTGGTGATAATGTTGATGACTCCTCCAAGTGCGTCTGCACCTAATTCGGCAGGGACAACACCCTTGTAGATTTCTATACGGTCGATGGCATTGACAGGGAAATTGTCGAGAGAAACATTGTCGCCCATTGTATTCATAGGAACACCATCGACAAAATAACGAACAGAATTGCCGGACATGCCGTTGAGCGACAACTCGAAATCCGAACCGAGTCCGCCCTCGTTGCGTACTTTCACACCTGTGGCATGGTTGATGATGTCTCTTACATTGGTCACGGAGTTCGCCATTTCCTTGATGTCTATTGCATCAATACTATACACACTCTCGCGCAGTTGCTGCACTTTACTTTTACCGAACACAGACACGGAACTGATGCTCACGGCAGTCTCTTTCAGCGTGAAGTTCACAGTCTTGTTTTTATCTGCTGTGATTTGCTTGCTCTGTACTTCATACCCGATAAATGAAGTCACTAAAGTATGTTTTCCTTGCGGAACCTCCAGTCTATAGAAGCCCTTGTCATCGGAATATGTGCCCCGTGAAGTTGCACTGACAGCAATGGCAACCTGACTTAGCGGAGCACCATGGGTGTCCGTTATTTTTCCGTTTATAACCACTGATTGCTGTGCCGACACCGCCAATGGCAAAAGCACAATAAGACAAAAGAAGATTCGTACCGAATGTATTATGAACATAACTTTTTATAGCTTGTATTCGGTACAATAAATTGATAGAATATTTATGACGATAGTTGCAGACAAAGTCTTTGTCCGTCCATACTCTACAGCTTTATTACCCGAAAGCGTTAGAAAAAACAGAAAGATGGCAGGTCTTCTGACTTGTTCCATTGTGAGGATGCCTTCCCATTTTTCTTCCGAAGCCGTTGTGTCGGCTCTTGGTCAGAAAAACAGTGGCCTGCTTATCCTCCAACTTGATGTGGAACTTACAGCAGCGGGTCTGTTCAGGTCTTTCACCTGATTCCCTTTTAATCATTCTCGCCTGTGGCTTAAAACAGGACGAGGAGAACCATTTTCTGGTGCAAAAGTACTACTAATTCTTTTATTGATAAAATAAAAGTACAGAAAAAAGTAGATTTATCCGATTTTCAGAGACTGTTCAAGGATAGTTCAGAGACAGTCTTATCGCTCATTTGTTATATTTTTACTGTAATTTTATCGCCTATATATCTCACCGTTTTTTCGCATTCAGGGGTTCTGACTATAAAATCCTGTTCCGCAGGAGCATGAGAGAAAGCTCCTTCAGACTTGTGGATAACAAGCGTCTTTTTCTTGTCGTTCCAAGTGATTTTTGTCATAGAGTATTCTCCTTTCTCATATTGGTAGCCATCTCCCGAGTCATTGTACAGTGTGAACTCCGCATCCTTTCCCGGATAGATATTGATGGTGAGCGGTTTGCCGGCTTGTTCTCCCGTGTGTTCTATCGGTGCGATTGTAGGTATGACACTTCCGCAGCGTACAAACAGCGGAAGTTTGTCGATGGTAGCATCCGCCTCTATCCACTTGCCGCCACGATGTGTGGCACCAGTCCAATAGTCAAACCACACTGTGCCTTCAGCAGATGACGGAAGATAAACTCTACGTTTCGTCACTCCGGAATCTGTGACAGGACATACCAAAATGGAACCGAACAGATATTCATCCTTCAAGTCGAAGACATTTTCATCCTCCGGAAAGTCGAAAGCTAACGGACGCACCATCGTGAAATTGCCGAATGTCTGCATGGCTGCCATTGTATAGATATATGGCAATAGCGAATACCGTAAGCGAATCATTTTCAGGATAGATTCGTAATACGGTGTTCCCGGTTCGCCGAAATTCCATATTTCACGTGCCGTATCGGTTCCGTGGCTTCGCAGTATCGGCAAGAAAGTTGCCCATTGGAACATGCGTGTATAAAACTCCCTGTAAGCATCGTCTCTGTTTCCTTCCGGGAACTCGCCCTTGTAGAACCAGCGCGGATCGGTACGAGTGAAGAACGCACCGACATCGACTGTCCAGTAAGGATTTCCTGTCGCCATGTAGTTAAGTCCCGAAGGTATCTGCTGCTTGAAAGAGTTCCACGAGGCATGAGTGTCTCCGTTCCAAACAATAGTACCGTATCGTTGCTGTCCGGCATAACTTGAACGTGTCAGATTTACCACACGCTTCTCTTCCGTAACGGAACGTTGATTCTCGTAGATTCCTTTGGTATGATAGAGAGAATACAGGTTGCTTCTTTCTTCTCCCAATGTGTTTCCAAGAACTTCCTTGTTCAGTCTCCAACGTCTTTCATGGTCGCCCCACCCGTATGCCACTCCGTTCTGAGGCTCAGGCATTCGGTTCCAGTCTCCATCGAGCGGTTCACTGCTGTCGCACCACCACGCATCGAATCCTTGTGAAAAAAACTCATTGTTTACATATTCCCAATACAGCTTTCTGGCATCCGGATTGAACGCATCATATACAGAATTTTCAAGCATATAGCCCTGCTGCCTGAAATCATTCTCCTGCGGACAGCCTTGCGGGTTTGCCCAAATGCTTATCATCAGCTTGGCATTCATTGCATGTACGGAGTCGGCAAGAGCTTTAGGACTCGGATAGTATTTGCGGTTCATCTTCAAATAGCCCCATCCCTGCGGCCAATAATTCCAGTCTTGCACAATCATGTCTATCGGTACATGTCTGCGACGGTATTCGCGCAGTGTACTGATGATATCATCGGAAGACTTATAGCGTTCTTTCGACTGGATATATCCGAACACATAACGTGGAGGAAGGGAAACCTGTCCTGTCAGGAAGCGGTAGTCACCCACAACGTCTGCCATTGTGGCTCCCGCCATAAAATAATAGTCAAGACTCTGTGCCGCATCCAGAGTCATGGAACCGCTATATCTGTCGTTTCCCATACTCTCGCTACTGAACTTCATGGCGCATCCCGCATCGAACAACATTCCGTAGCCTTTAGACGAAATCAATACAGGGATAGTGGCTTTAAGGTTGTGCTGAATCAAATATTGCGTTTTCCCAAGCAGATTCATATAGTCCTCCATGTGAGAACCCAAACCGTACAGAGCTTGTTTATCGCTGAAGATGAAGTTCACAAAAAAGCTGTGACTTACCCCTATCGTGTCTCGCCGTATGATGTCTTTCACTGTCACCTTACCGTTGGCGGTTTCTTCGATGCGTGCGGAGTTGTCGTCATAGACCAGCCGCTCTTTCACCACAGGGATATATCCTCGCGGCTCTTTAGGGTTTTCGGACAACAACAAATGCCTGTTCTTGTCGTAAAAGGACAGAGCTGTCGATGATTTGTCAAGCTCCACCGTTAGTTCGGAGGAACGGTAAATGATTTTGTCGGATGTCTCCTTTATTTTCACGTTTACATGCTGCGGCATATATACGCATATACCTGTATGGTTGCTCGGAGTGTTTCCGTCCTCTGACCACTGTATTCTTACCACAGATGGTGTGACGAACTGTATTTTCGGAAGCTTGTCGGCCTTCAGAGATAAAGCACAAAGCAGAAAAAGGAGATACGCAATGCTTCTTTTCATATTTTTATGTGGTAAAATTCAAAAGTTTGACAATATTTGCTTTATAGACTTTGCGAAAATAAATAAAGCGTACAACATATATATAGGACTATTCATCATATAAAATAGGACAAAATTGACTTTCTCAATTTAGCAAGGTGATAATTTAGTCTAAGAAGTTGTTTTTTAATTTTAGTGATTGTTTGTGACAGACTCCTCCGTCGCTAACGCGCCACCTCCTCTAACTTAGAGGAGGAGCCTATATACCATACCGGAAAAGACTATGAATGAGCATTATAGCACTAATACCGAGCAAGATACTTGGCTCCTCCTCTAAGTTAGAGGAGGTGGCGCGTTAGCGACGGAGGAGTCTGTCACAAACAATCACTAAAATTTACAGTTTCTAAAATACTTGTTCAAAATCTATCTCCACTGGAGTAGCCGTATTCCATTTTCCGTCAATTCCGTATTGCCATGCCACGACAGTTACTTTCATAGGCTGTTTTGCGCATGGCGGAACCCTGTCTGCCACCAACTTGTTGTCATCCTCAATGTGTGCCGCTCCACGTTTGACATAATATCTCACAGGAAGACCGGACGAAGCTTTGGCGCGCAAAGTAATTTTGCCGCCTGCACGAAGCTGTCTGTTCATGTCCTTGACACTGATTGTCTGTTCCTTGCCGTTGGTGATGCGCTCCGGTATGCGGATAGACACTTCACGCACTGCCGTTTTATATTGTTCGTCACCTTTCATTTCCGCAAACATAGTTATCGAATGCGTATAGCGCGGATTGGACATTCCCGTCTGATAGAAAGCGAGACGGAAAGTCGTATCATCAATCACCTCTACCGGTCCGCAGATACGCTGGATAGACGGTGCTCCCTTTGCATGTTCCTCCGAAAGACGACTGTTGGTAGAATCGACACACACTGCTTTCAGGTGGAAAGTCATTCCGTCGGCTTCAGGTCTGAATTGAGGATTCAGTTTTACATGGCTGTTGGGATTATAATGGCATACCTGTCCGTCCTGCATGAACGAAACATATTGCATCTTCTTCCCGGCTGAGGCAGCATAACGCTGCTCTGCCTTTTCCGCCATTTCCCGGTCAAAATACCAAAAAGCTATATGTTCGTCACCTTTATATTCAGAACACGGTGCAGGTGCAGGGCGGTCGGCAGGGATTGGGACAAGCCCGTCCTCTCTTCCCCAGCGTTGTGCGAACCATCCCTCCGGTTCTGTTCCGTTCATCTTCTGCTTCCTATATTCCAGAGCCTTCTGGATGAACAATCCTACATAGTCGGCTGTTTCATCGCACAAATCGAAATGCCCTCTTCCCGCATCACACAAGAAAGAGATGCGGCTGTCGGGATACCACATCCGGAAACCGTGGGCGGGAGTGAGGCGCAAGTCCCACCATTCATATTCGCCCATGACCATCAGCCCTGGCACACCGTCAATGTTTCTGTTGCGTCCCCACTCAATATTCTCCCTGCCATATCCGCAGAGATTGGTGCGAGGAGCATCTCCTTTGTAAGATACGATGCACAATGTGCGCTCTTTGTTCCATGCTCCGAAATTCCAAGGAAAAGTCGCCATTGCCGAATGACCAATCGGTGCAATCGGCACACTGTCAAGTTCCGCATATCCGCTGATGTCCGCCAGACGGTGCAGAGTGCGGTAAAAATGTTCCTCGCAGTGGTCTTGCACATTCCACTGCTGCCACAGCCCGGGCGCAAGCCATAGTATGCCGATGCCGGACTCTTCCATTCTTTTCAGAAACTTAGAGTTGCCGAACAGGGTTTCTTCCGTCATATTCTGCTGGCTGAACACAATGGCATTGAGGTGTTCGCAGGTAGGAGGTATCCAGAGGAACGCTTCTCCTTGTACGTCTTCCATGTCTATGACCCATTGGTATTGCAATGGAGTATTGTATTCGTAAGACGTTGCGTGTGCCGCATCCTTAGTCTGCTTTGCAGGCAGCGATTGTATGCTTCCTGCAAGTACTGCCGCCAACATCGGGGCTAATATGGCTGTTTTAATCATTGCTTGTATCTTTTTGTTTTGAGATTCTTTACATTATTGTTTTTCAATGCAAAAATACGAAATTAGAGTGTATGTTCCTGTATAATACTCTTGATAAATGTTTATAGTCGATCCTGTAAGTACAATACTTTATATGGCTCTAAATATTTTAGTGAATCACAAATTTATGATTGTCTATAAAACTATTGTATTAAGGGATTTCGGTTTCAGACTGACAGCTATATTTCTGTTATCAACCGAAAGAGTCAGATTACGGACATTAGTTTCCCGGTTGCAAGCTACTGCAACGACATTGCCCTCTTGTGTACGAAAGACCAATAAATCCTCTTTCTCATCGGCCTTAAGCAGAGAGGATCCGGGCTGCACGAAGTGGCTGAGATGCTTCATCAGCCAATATTCAGGTGTACGGCTGAGCCGTCCTGTCTTTCGGTCGATAATAACGAGAGCATTTTGTCGCCACTCAAAAAGACTCTGAAGGTCATCACCCAACACCATATTCCACTGCATATAGGAACGAGCTCCATTTGCGAAACAGTGGACAATGCGCTGCCAAGAGGCCTCCATATCTTTCCAATCATTGTCGCCGTCACCGCAAATTCCTTCAGTCTGCATCAAAGGCATCTGCGGCATCCGTTCATGGACAGCCGACATTGCCTGCATCCCAGACCACTGCACTCCAATACCTTTTATATATCGTGCTGCCCCTGTGTTTTCCATGAAACGGAACACCCACTGAGGATTAGGGTAGTTGATAGTGCCCAGCCACAAATCGGTCGTAAGACTATCCTGCTCCAGCTGTGGACCGAGATATCGCTCAACAAAGATAGCAAGGTCTTCAGGTCGCCACGTACAACACTGCCAACACGGTTCCCATTGCACTTCGTTCTGCGGCATCAGTATGTCAATGTGTATGCCTTCGCGTTCATATTCTTGAAGATACTTTGACTGATAAATAGCGTATGAACGCAGAAAACCGTCCATCATTTTGAATGATGTGACATTCATTGTCACCTCGTAGTTTGGATCGAGACGGTTGTGCGCCTGATCCGTTCCATTGATGCCGTGACTCTTTAACGAGTAGTGTTCCGATAGTTTCATCCAATAAGGAGGTGTCCACGGCAAAGCCCACATCACAATATCCGGTCTCACCTGCTTGGCAAGTTTGATGAAAGGTAGTAGAATATAGCGGTCTCGGGCAATGGAAAAATTACGCTGCGTCCAGTCGTAAGGCACATCATTATAGGTATAGGTAGAGAGTGAAAGGTCATTGCCTCCCATCGGTGTACGTCCGATGGCAAAGTGTATGCCTTCCTCACCGAACATTTCCTGCATCAGAGCAAGACGCTGTGCTTCAGTCAGCACCTGCATGGCATCCCATCCGCGCTCGGTAAATGTACCTCCGAAACCGTCAACAGGTTGCAATACGGTAGCGGAATTTATCTCAATAGCCTCATCACACACTGCATCTGTCGGTCGGACAGCGGCTGTCTGCCACGGTTTGTTCTCTGTGGTTGTGACGACTGTGGCCTTTTGTGCATACAAGCCACATCCGTTCAACAGAAGAAATGCAAAAAACAATGGTCGTTTCATGTTCATTTGAGAATATACTTTTTATGGTTAATAATATAAAATCCTTTTTGTGGTTTTCCATATACTCGTCGTCCGCTGAGGTCATACAGCATGGCTGGCTTCTGGATTTCAGAATCTGCGATTTTGTCAATATCGTCAGTTCCTGCAATAGTCAATACTTGCTCTATAGGCATGGCAGCTGCAGTGGCAAGACTACCGGACTGTATAGCTGTAAGGACAACTGTGCCCGGCTGCAGAGGACAGATAACAGTGTCATTCTTAACGGATGCTATGTTCTCATCGGCAGATATGAGACGGACAGGCAGACCGAGAGAGGAGGATGGATGTACGGTGAGGCTATCGCCCACACAGGACTCCGGCAGATTGTCGAAAACAAGTGTTTGAGATTCAGTATGTGCAAGCAAGCTGATAAGTTCCGGAGCAAGTGCTGTGCGGTAGATACGGATGTCATCGAACAGTCCTTTTACATAAGGATCATTACTCAGTGGGCGACCAAAATAATTGGCAGACATAGTTCCGAGGTCTCCGGCTTTGTAGGGAAGAGAGGTGTTCCGTCCTACTTCCCGGCCATCGAGATACAGAATGCCAATTGGTCCGCTCTGTGTCAGAGCGATGTGATACCATTGTCCTGTTTTAATTACAACAGAAGTCTTAATATGAGATTCGCTGTCAGTTGTATTTTTGATACTATAACGCAGATACCCCATATCGTCTTTTGAAGTAATGTACATGCTATGGTTCACATCATTACCGAAGTTGAAAAGACGTGTCCATTGAGTGTTTGCAGTAAGATTGACCCAAAAAGAGATTGTGTAAGCTGATTTGCCTTTAAGAATACCTTCCGGCAATTTCAGATAGCCGGAACCATTCATCTTCACACATCGGTCAAACAGTCCCTTCGCCTGTCGGCCGACACCAGTTCCAGAGGCTTCAGCACCGTTCCATACGTCATAGAACTTGCCAGTCTGTTCGTTCAAAGTCCAATAATTAGCGTCATCGGCTTTGGGTGTGCCGTTGACAGAAGCATAGCGTATTCCTTCGCCCAGACTGTTCACTGCCGAGATGCGGTAGTAATAGCGTGTACCATTGCTCACGGTTTGGTCAAGATAATAACACTGGTCAGTGCTACCGATAGTTTCATAGTCACCCGACGACTTCAGAGCGCGCTTTACGACATAAGATTCGGTAAATTCGCCCGACGGACTCCATGTTAGAAAAGCGTATGCATTACCGAAATGTTTCTGCCGTACAGAAGGAGCCGGAGCTGATTTGAGGGTGTCTGTACATGCCGAAATACAAGTCGTTTCTTTGCTCTTTCCGTTTCTGTTTTCTGCAGCAAGTGAATAATAATAACGGGTGTAGAAGTCAAGATTTTCATCAAGATAACAGTTTCCTGCAATGCCCTTAGCTATCACTTGGTAGTCTCCGCCCTCTTTTGTCGCGCGGCTGAGAATATAGGTCGAAGCCGTGGGCACTGCTGTCCAACTAAGGTTGATGGTAGAACTGCTTTTGGCGGCAGCCTTAAAGTCTGTAGGAATTGCTGGAGGTTCGGATTCTCCCCCTTCTACTGTCACACAGTCAAAAGTTCCCGACAACTGGTCGCCGTTGGTATTATTGGCACATGAAGCCAGTCCGACATAATAGTTCTCATCCATAGCAACAGTAAAGCTGCCCACTTCCGCCCAACACAATGTATCAGCAGCCTGATAAGCTGTAAAAGTATTACCCTGACGCACAATACGAAACCATACATTTGAGGATGTAAAGTCGTTGCCGTTGATGTGTTGGGTAGAACCTCCTGTAGTTGTGCGGCAACCGAAACGTGAGTGACGATTCCAATCATCGCCAAGCGACATGCAAACACGGCGCGCATTGGCCGTCAGAGACTCACGCACGACAAGCCCAATGCGACGATACGAACCGGAGTTACCCCAATTGATACCGGAAAGATGAGCTGTGATGGCTGCATCTCCTTTCACTTTTGTAAACAGATAGGCATGGCTGTCGGCAGTACCACCTATATCACTACCGCTTCCACTTAGCCAGAAACTACTGCTACCGAGCGTATGCAAATAAGTACCGGCAGAAGCTACAACACCTACATCGGTGAATCCCCATCCCATAGGCAATTCTGTTCCTGTAGTCGATGCCTTCATACTCACCACTTCACTAAACTCACCCGCACCGCTTGTGTTTGTACCTCTCACTTTATAATAATAGGTTTTTCCGGGTTCTACAGAACTATCCGTATAAGAAGTTCTTGTATTCTTGTCCCAAGCTGTCAGTTTAGAGAAAGCCGCACCGTCGGTAGAACGGTATATTTCATAGCCCCGAGCAATATCCTGCTCGCCCTTTTCCCAATTAAGCACGATGGAACCAAGCCCCAGTTCTGCACAAAGCCCACTCGGAGCATCCGGCTTGTCATAACCCGGATAAGGTGAACGGTCGGCAGAAAGAGTATAACAAAATGTGCCGTAGCCCATACCCCCCATTTCACCCTCTTCTGGACGTGAAAGGTGTGCCATCTTCGTAACGTATGGAGCCTCCAGTCCTTGACGTACAACATAATGGTTGTATAACATCTCATAGACAGGCGAGTTGTTGGTGCGCAGCCCATCGCTTGGTGAGATATGAAACCATTGATAATCACCACTGGCACACCACCGGTAGGTAGTCCAAGGCACAGGATTGTTCAAATTGTATTTGCAATAGTATTCGTAGCCACGGAGCAGACGGTTGTTGTCGAACCCATAGAGGTCGTCTCCTTGATTCCATGCAATCTGGCACATCAATGCCAAAAATGCGGGACCGAGAGCGGCATGAGGCTGGTCGCGCCCCATCTCGCCAATTTGTCCGGTCTCAGAATTGAAAACCACGTTCATCACACTGCCAATAGTATTGCCGTGTCCGGGTTTTCCAATGGCATCCCAGTAGTCGCCGCCCTTGAAATAAGCTACTGCCTGATTATAGACATCTTCGTCATCTAAATATACCCCCATCATCATGTTTGCCGCAGCAGCCGGAGCAGCCCATGATTCATGTGTACAATGAGTCCAAAAGTCAAGACAAGCAGGCAAAAACACGGTGCGTACCAGATTCTTGAATTTCTTTTGGTCAGCATCTTTCCATCCGTTATAATCACGCAACATTTCTGCCGCCTGCACAAAAGCAAAAATCGGCAGTTGGAACAATTCTCCGCTGGCAATTGTACATCTGGACGTCCAAGCATTGATAATTCGTACAGCGCAATCAGCATTAGCGGTCGTACCTTCAATACGCCAACGCAAGGTGTTCAGATAGACGGCATAAGCATCGCGCGCCGCAGCTTGTCGATTGCCTCCACCACCGATATTATCGTAGTTCGCCTCATTACCACGTGTACTTTGTGCATAGCCGTCGCCTTGAATCTCCTGCCACGACTGTCGCCACGGAGTTTCATACCTATGTTCGCGCATCCGCTGAAAATCTGCTTCAGTGTGCAACCCTCCGGGATGCAGAAAAGTTCGCTTCTCTTGCGCCTCAGCTATGAGCATAGCCTGCATCATAGCGATGAAAAAAATGACTTTTGTCTTCATACGTTGCTTTTTTATAATTAAGACAATGTTTGTTGTTGGACAAAATTAAAGAGCACACATATAAGCGAACTGCACCATCTGTAGAAAAAAAGGTGGCACAATTGTACAAGGCATAAAAAACATAAAAAGGACAGTTCTTATGTACAAATTATACAGTTTTGCACCATAAACGTCTCCATTCTTGTTTTTTACAGATGTCTCCAACCACTTTCTCTTATTTTTGAAAACTGTTCTCTTAACACAGATAAATAGGAGAAGGAGGCTTAGCCAATGAGTTTTTTACTAATTTTGCGACAAAAACAGAAAATCCGACATGCTACGTCACGTTTTATTACTAATATTTTGTATTGTATGCACTTCCCTTTTGGGAACGGAATGGCAACAATATACTTCCCGCAACGGACTGGTTACGGGAGAAGTTCATCAAATCATAGAACTACCCAACGGACAACTGTTGGTGAATTGCGAAGGGGTCTTCTGTCTGTTCAATGGACGGAGGTTTGAGAAGTTAGCATGTGACCGCAGGAACGTGATGCGTCTGCCTCACTACACAGAGAGCTATGCCCATATATGGCAAAGTGACACACTGCTATGGATACGCGATTTCTATAACCTATATGCTTTTGATGTAAGGACACGAACTTTCTGCTACGATTATGAAAATCACATTGAAAGACCGGAAATCCAAGAACTTATTAGTGGAAATTCAGGAACAGAACATCTGCCAGCCTCGGTAGAAGAACTTATAGAATCTGTCAATCTTCCTTTTGTTCCTACAACAGGTCTCGTTGATCGACAGGGAGGTGCATGGATTTGCACACGTGAGCAGGGTATTTTCTATCTGCCTCCCCAGAGACCACGAGCCGAGACTCTGCAAAATGCAGACGAAGTAGCAAACGAAGTGCTAAGTGTGCGCGACAGCAAGGGAAGACGATGGCGAACAAATCCAAACGGACTGATATGCTACACGAGCAACTCTACTATTTGTTACCAACAAACAGAAACAGGAGATTTCCCAAATGTCCACATCAAGAAGGTGAACGGGCTGTTACATAACTATACGAACTTTATCACCCCACTGCCCGATGGGCGGCTGCTATTATGTAATCTTATGAATGTTCTCGGCTATTTTTCGCCTGAGGAGTGCAAATTTGCCTGTTTAAACAATAGTCTGTCCGCTATCAACCATTATCGTTATCTTGTCGGGGCATGCCCATTAGCAGAAAAAGACAGGGTATTGGTATATGCCCAGAATGGAGCTTTCGTTCTTGATACTCGTGCTGACACACTCTGTCCTTTCATTCCAGATAAAGAGATTGCCCAATATTCAGACAAATACAATTGTGTTCTCTTAGACCGTAGCAAACGATTGTGGGTGGGAACTCAGAATGGACTTTTTACAGTAGAAGCGACAACGACATCTGACAAAAACGGCAGCATTACAAAAATATCAGGTCTGACCAATGATTGTATTCGCAGCCTTGTGGAGGATGAAGACGGTAACATTTGGGTAGGGACATCGTGCGGAATCAGTCGGATAGCCAAAGGTGTGACGAATTTAGACGAAGTTGATGGAGTTCCCAACGTACCAATGACAGAACGTGCTGCCGTGCGCCTTGCCGACGGACGGATGGCTTTTCAGAATCCTTACGGATTCACAGTGTTTCATCCTTCATGGTTTGCAAAAAAAGCCGATGCTCCCTCTGTGGTGCTGGTAGGAATGAGCGTATGTGGTCAACAGTCTGCCAATGAATTTTCCTCTTTCCACAGTCTGCCTCATAACCAAAACGACCTTACCGTCCAATTTTCAGCTCTCAATTATGCTGCACCGACCCACACTCATTATCGTTGCCGTTTGCTCGGACTCAAAGATGAATGGCAGACAGTAAGCGATGGTGACCTTGCAAGCGTATCTTATTATGCCCTGCCGCCGGGGCACTACACTTTTGAGGCTCAGGCTGAGGTGGACGAAAGCGGATGGGGAAAGACACTACAGATTGCATTCCGAATCTGTCCTCCTTGGTGGCTCACATGGTGGGCTAAAATCCTGTATGTGCTTGCCGGTGTGTGGGCTGTCTGTGTATTTATCGCCACTTATCTGGCACGCAAAAAGGCACGGCTCATAGCTGAAAACGATGACCGTGTGAACCGTCTGTTTGAGTTGCGCGATGAAGCCCGCCATCAATTTGCTGAAAACATCAATGTCAACCCTGCCGGACTTGCTTCCAATGCCGATGAAGAAGTTCTTGTACAGAAACTGCTGACCACCATTGAAGCAAATATTAGCGATGTGAGTTACACCGTAGATCAACTGGCTTTTGATGTGGGCATCGGACGTACCCGACTTTACAAGATGATGCGTACCATGCTTGGTATTACTCCAAACGATTTCCTGCGCGGTGTGCGCCTCAAACATGCTGCCCGGCTGCTCACCACCACCCCACTTCCCATTGCAGAAGTGGCACTGAAAACAGGTTTCAACACTCCTCGTTACTTCTCCTCTCACTTCAAAAAAATGTTCGGTGTACTCCCAAGCGAATACAGAGATGGAAAGAAACCACGAGAAAACCAAGATCATTCAAACATGCAGTAATGAAGGATTACATGTATCTGTCAATGCGTACTCGCGGAGACAGATACCAAAAATCAACTTTTCAATTTGACAAAATGATATTTTCACCTAAAATAAAAATTTAACACTTCAAGTGATTTTTTGCCGAGGACGAAGAGATAAAATTTTCTGCTTGAATATAAATAGTTGATAATCAACAGAATATAAAATTTTTCAAAACACTCAAAAAAACGTGCCAGATGCAATTTTTTCAAAAAAATGAGTATTTTGGTAATTTGCTGATTATTAATATTTTATAGGAGAATCCACCGTTCCCACTTTCAAACACCACCCAAAATCCACCCACTTTTAAGTTCCTATTCAGACACACTTCTAAAACAGTAATTTATACATTTCTTAACATTTCAACCGAACTCCACTGTCTTTTTCCCCATTTCCTAATGCTTTTTCAAAAAATCTACGCTGAAAATTTCTCCAATCTACTAAGCGCGTGAATTTGTAGCACACTGCAAATAAATTTACAGTGCGCTGGAAAAATGACGACAGTGCGCTGAAAATTTACGCACTTAGTAGATCTTTCAAAAAAACTCTTTGCCGAAGATAAATAAATGTAAAAAAACCGCCTGAAATGAAACATTATTTCACATTTTAATGAGGTGTTAGAAAATGCGCGTAGAATCCCCATTCTCCGACAAAAGTTCAGTGAGCTTCATTTTGGAGCGTTCCAGAGGGCTTGAAATTTTAACATTTAACAAAATCAAAAAGACAGTATTTTGATGCAAAATCGGTAAAATTAAAATGGAATCAGTTGTATTGCTTACATTTTGTTAGAAAATAATTTTGTTAAAAAACATATATAAAATATTTTGTTATGGGGGGGGGTATTAGTAGATTATTTTACAGACTCCTCCGTTGCTAACGCGCCACCTCCCCTAACAGGAGCAATTGCGGAATAGGAGCAATTGGGAAGCTTGCGACGGAGGAGTCTGTAAAAAACACTACTAATATCCCTGTTTAAACATATAAAGAATCTGTGAATGTAACCACAAAAAGCCCAAAATGAGCTTATATATCCTTCTCAGTCAGCAATTGCCGGAGTTCTTTCATGCCCTCCCCGGCACCTTTCTTTATAATATGTATATTGGAAGCAGAGACTGCACTTGCCGGCTTGGGGTCAATCAGATATAGCTTGGCATCCGGGCGCACATAGTTGAGCAGTCCCGCCGCCGGATATACATTGAGCGAAGTGCCTATCACCACGAAAATGTCAGCTTCCATCGCCTTCTCGATGGCTGGCTCCATCATGGGTACACTCTCGCCAAACCACACGATGAACGGACGGAGTTGGGAACCGTCGGCTGCCTTGTCGCCTATTTTGATGAATGGACGTTCTTCCGGCAGAGTGGTGATACAACGTGAATCGTTGGGATTCCGACTGGAGGTGGCCTTCATCAGTTCTCCGTGCAGATGGATGACATGGCTGCTCCCGGCTTTCTCATGGAGATTGTCGATGTTCTGCGTGACCACGGTGGTGTCGAACCATTTCTCCATTTCCGCCACGATGCGATGCCCTTCGTTAGGTTGACATTCGAGCAGTTGTTTGCGCCGCTGATTGTAGAAAGTGATGACAAGTTCCGGGTCGCGGTAGTATCCTTCAATGCTTGCTACCTGTTGCACCGGATAGTTCTCCCAAAGACCGCCAGCGTCTCTGAATGTACTGATGCCGCTTTCTGCCGACATTCCTGCTCCTGTAAGGAATACTAATTTTTTCATGGTGATGAATTTATGTGTTGCTGGATAAAGATAGATTTTTCCCCGTGCGGCATACTTTGCCGACAAATTACCTACATCTGCCCTGATTCAATAAGAAGTATGCAACGCTCCGTCAGTTTGTCATCCACTTCCGGATCGTACTGTTTTTTCAGGCTTGCACCGAAGAGGGAAGCGAAAGCGTTGTAGAAAGTTGCCTTGAAACCTCCCATGTAGGTCTTTATCAGCTGGTATGACGTTTGGTCACACTGCCTGTCAATAAGTTTGATAAGCAGTTTGCCTTGTGAAAAAGTCAGTTTCTTCAGTTTGGGAGTGTATTGCCGCTTCAGTTCCTTTTCCATGAACTTCATATACTCGTCCTTCGATTTCTTGTCCGGAAGAGAGTCCATGTGCGCTACTGTACGGTCGATGGTGTGCTGTATATCCACCGCAATCGGATATACTTTCTTAATGTTATTGGCTATTTTATAGTATTTGCGTGCCTGACGCGTACTTTTGAAAGTCAGTTTGTTGAAGATATATACATCGGAAAGAATGAACCACGGAATAGACTCGCCCTCATATTCTACCTGTCCGGCATAGCCGACACGGTGGGAGAATATCGGTGCTCCTGTCATTTCTGTGTCGGTCGATATATCGGCAACAATACTCTGTGCTGCGGCATTGTGGATGAAATACAGCGGCAAGACGAACAGCAATATGTATCTTATGGCATCTTTCACAGCGCAAAAATAGTAAGAATATTATTGATTTACTGTCGATTTCACAATTTATATGATTTGTTGAATCTAAATTAAAGGATAAATGTTAATTTTGAGGCGAAATGAGGAGGATGAAGCCGTTGTATGCGGGTGAGATGACGGCTCGTTTGTGGTTGGTTAACAATAAATCTGATGGCTGATGAGTAGGTGGAGATTTTTTTCGTTTGTATGGTTTGTGTGTGCATGGACGGTGTATGCCGATGCGCAGCTGCCTGTATGCTGGGAAGACTTTGTGGAGTGGATGTATGCCGCCGACGGCGAGGAGGGGGATGTGGGCGAGGACGTGCTTGAAGAACTGTACGAGTTGCACTGCCATCCGTTGAACCTGAATGATATACCGGAAGGGGGACTGGAAACACTTCCTTTTCTTTCAGACTCCCAGATTAAAGACATTGTATATTATGTGGAGCGCAACAAGCCGCTTGCTTCCACCGGCGAACTTATGGCAGTGGAGAGTCTTGATGCTGTGACACGTGCGTTTCTGCAATTGTTCTGTTATGCAGGGAAAGTTCCGGAAAGGAACATTACAATCAAATCTTTGCTGAAATATTTGGAAAATGAGCTTGTAGCGCGTACAGATGTTCCGTTCTATACCAAAGCGGCATATCAGGATTATCCGGCAGAGGTGCTTGAGAAGTCGCCCAACAAAGTCTATCGCGGGAGCAGACTGTACCATTCACTGCGCTATTCATTCAAGAGCATGAACAAAGTTGAGGCGGGGTTTCAGATGGAGAAGGACGCTGGAGAGAAAGGGGCAGACCATATTTCTGCTTACGCGTTGGTGCATGATATAGGTGCATTGCGCACTGCCGCAGTAGGCAATTATCGGATTTCTTTCGGACAAGGACTCGTCGTGAACACGTCGTCGACATTTGGAAAAACAATGATGCTTGGAAGTCTGGGACGGAGAGAACGTGGTATTTTCCGTCATTCGTCAATGTCGGAATGCGCCTATTTCAGTGGGGCGGCAGCTGCATTCGCTCACGGTTCATGGCAGTTCACGGCATTCGGTTCGCGGCGGAACGCTGACGGAACCATGCTGACGGACTCTTCCGGAATATCGTCCTTGAAAACAGACGGTCTGCACCGTACACCCCTTGAATACAGTAAGAAAGGAAATCTGAAGGTGACGGACTGGGGCGGAAACATCCGTTTCTCATACAAGGCATTCGAGATTTCTGCAACGGCTTCCGTTACCCGCTATTCGCTTCCGCTCGCTCCAAAGCACGACACTCCCTCCTCCTTATATCGCTTGTATAATGCCCACGGCACGGATTTCTCTGCCTACAGTGCTGCGTATGCTTATCTGGGAAGACGGTTTTCCGTAAGGGGCGAAACGGCAATAAGTTCGGAAGGAGGCATGGCAACGATAAACACTTTGCAGATGGCATTAGGCGACTATAATCATCTGACTGTCGTACAGCGAAGCTACGGTGCGCGTTATGTGGCTGTGAACTCCTGCTCATTCGGAGACAATGCCCGTCCGCAAAATGAGAGCGGCTTGTTCGTGGGATGGAACACGTCGATGTGGAGAAAAATAAAGATGGAAGCATACGTTGATGCCGTCTATTTCCCTTGGATGAAATATAAAGTGTCCGGAAGTTCTCATGCTGTGGAAGGAATGTGGCAGGTCGCCTACACTCCGCGCCGGGATTTGTCGTTTGCATTGCGTTACCGTGTGAAAGCGCGGCAACAGGACTGCAAAACGGATGAAGGGACAGTGTTGCGCTATCTGACCACTCAGCATGTGCGTCTGCAATGTTTGTATGCTCCGTCGTCACGTCTTGCACTGAAGACCGTTGCGATTGCCACTGCTTCTTCCTTTGCTTCTACCGGTACGGACAAGGGATTTCTTGTCTCGGAAAACTTGCGCTGGCGGTTTTGCTCAGGAAAGGGCAGGCTGGATTTCTCTGTTGTCTATTTCAATACTGATAGTTATGCCGCACGCATATATGCCTACGAGCCGTCTTTGCTGTATGTATATGGCTTCTCTTCTTATTTCTATCATGGACTGCGCACTTCCGTGCTTGCCTCTTTCGCCTTTGGCGGCGGCTTGTCTGCCACAGCCAAGTTAGGAGGCACACGATATTTCAACCGCACCTCGATAGGTACAGGCACAGAAATGATTGCAGCAAATCATCGTGAAGATTTGCAGATGCAGTTGCGATGGAAGTTCTAAGGAGTTATTTGTGGGTTGTGAGTGGGTGTCTTCTACAGACACCCACTTAACAGTCGAATCTTAACAAATTCATCTACTTATTTCACACTTACTTTAAGAGGATTCTTTACCTGCTGCGCAAACTTGCTGAGATAAGCTTCCCAGTCTGTCAGACTGTGGAAAGAAGTTTCCGGATTTCTGCTCCATCCCGAACCGAAATAGTAAGTGTAGCTTGCTCCCGGTTTCAGTGTGCTGATGCCGAGGATATGTCCACATGCTCCCGGAAGATTCTCTCCTTCCTGATATTTCACCTCATTGACTTTCTGAGGATATACAGCACCTACATAGATTTTTCCGAAATCTTTGTTCTGCTTTGCTCTGTACTTTTCTTTATACTGGTTCGGGTCGCCAAGGTCTTCATATCCCATATAGCCTGCCCCTGCATTAAGCACGTATGCAGTAGGGTTCTCATTGTGAACGATGATGCCTGTTGCTATCGGCATTGCCACATTAAGACCTTCGTAGCCTACTGTAGCCTTGTTGAGCTGCGAACCTGCATCAAGACTAATGATGCGGTACTCAGACACCTTGTTGTTTTCGAGCTTCTCCGGAGCGTCATATACTAAACGCACAGTGAAGCGCAGCGGACCGCGATCCAAAATCTCATAGCTTACATAGCAGCGAGAGTAGGCGATTTCCTTGCCATCGTTGACAAGCAGTGCCGATGTTCCGCAGCCGAGAGTAGGACCTACCTTGTAGCAGTCCATGCCATTGCCGTGATCCACGTGGTAGCTGATAGCATTATATACATCGTCAGCCAAATCGTTCTGTCCGAGTTTGCGGAGTTTCTGACAAGCACGTGCCATATCGGCATCAAGCTCCTTGGCATAGCGGTCGTTGACCACTAACTTGGAGGTACGCTTGTTCCATATATCATATCCCCACGCACGTTCACCGGAACGCTGAAGTGCAGGACCATAGCAGCGGAATGCTACAAGATCGTTTTCCCATGCAATGTCATCAACACGCTCCGGAAACTGACGTCCGAACACTTTAGCTTCGTATTCTTTCGGAGTTCCAGCCTGTACATAATATACAGACTTGCCTTTGGCTGCCACTCCTACCTGAAAAATGAGTTTTCCGTCGTATGTAATCTGGCTTGGAATCTCCTTTCCGTCTGCATCAGTGACAACCAGTTTCTCTGCATTGCCAAGCTTTGCCTTTACCTGACTTACCGGAACTTCTATCATTTCTCCGCTACGTGCCGATTTCAATGAATTGGATACGGTGAGCGTCACCTTGTCTGCTGCACCTGCAACTGCTGCAAACAGCATTGCGGCCACAATTGAAAATATTTTCTTCATATCTGTCTTTTTTTATTTAAGTTTCGCAAATGTACACAAAAACTACAAATTTATGTGCTGACAAGATGAAGAAAACACTTTCTCTTTCGGGGAAAGTGTTTTCAAGAAGAGAAAAACGAATAGTTTGCTTCCGTTAAGAGACCGTTTCATGGGAGGGATGAAATTATTTCTGTTTGTCTAAACAAGTGGATTCGACAGACTTCTCATGTTTAAGCAGGTATGTTTGTGATTGGATTTGGCAGATTTCTCCGTTGCTGCCTCCTCACAAAATCGCCTCTAAAAGCTCCCCATAATAAAAAATTTTATATATACTTTTTAACAAAATTATTTTCTGACATAACGCAAGCAAAATAGGACTGTTTCTGTCTTGATTTGCTGATTTTATATTAAAATACTATCTTTCTGATTTTGTTAAATGTTAAAATTCCAAGCCCTCTGGAACGTTCCAAAATGAAGCTCACTGAACTTTTATCGAAGAATGGGGATTCTACACATATATTCAAAAGCCTTTGAGGATTGTGAAATAGTGTTTCGTTTTCAGACGGTTCTTTTACGTTTATTTACCTTTGGCGAAGAGTTCTTGGAAAAAAAGTACTAAGTTCTCAAAATTTCAGCGCACTGTTTTTTTCTTCGCAGCGCACTGCAATTTTATTTACAGCGCAGTAGAAATTCTTTCACTGTGCGCTGAAAATTTCAAAACTGTGCGCTGAAAATAAAAAAACAGTGGGAAGCAGAGAAAAAAACGGCGGACTTCAAGTGAAATGTTAAGAAGTGTATAATTCATGGCTTCGAAAGTGTGTCTGAACAAGAACTTGAAAGTGAATGGATTTTTGAGAGCATTTGAGAGTTAAAACGGCGAATTTAATTATAAGACATTAAAAATCAGCGATTTACTAAAGCACTCAGAAATTTCAAAAAATTGTGTTCAGTGCGTTTTTTCGAGCGTTTTGAATAATTTTATATTCTATTGATTATCAATCAGTTATCTTCGAGTCAAAATTTTCGTTTCTTCACCGTCGGCAAAAATCTGCTCCAAGTGTTAAAATTTCATTTTGGGCGAAAATATCATTTTGTCAAATCAGAAAAGTTGTTTTTTGCTGTTTTAAGTGGGTGTACTCAGCAGACTCCTCAAGCTTATGTGAGTGTGTGTGTTATGGATGTATTCGACAGACTCACATAAGCTTGAGGAGTCTGCTGAGTACACCCACTTAAAACAGCAAAAAACACATGGTAAATCTATAAAATACAGCCCTTCAATCCATGAAAAACAGTCTTACAAATGCTTTTTAAGCATCTTGTCAAGCCCTTCCCATACGGCATCACAGGTGATGAGTCCCATCCGCTCGGAATAAGTCATCTTGTCTGCAATCTGTTTTTCCAAAGGTACAAAATCATCGGGACTGATACCGCCAAAGCGTTCTCCCTCATCGGGAAGCCATATACGCTTTGAGACATTGGGAGGAAATATAGCGTATGAAGGGATATTGAGCGACTGTGCTATATGGCGCGGACCGCCCTCATTGCCGAAGAAGAAGTGGCAATTCGACAACAATGCACACAAGTCGGGAAGCGAGTTGGCCTCAATATCCGTAAATATACGCGGGTCATTATTCAGCTCTTTGTGATATTGCAGTGCCATCTCACGCTCCTTTCCGGCAAAATTGAATATAATCTGTGCATTGTATGTGTCCATTATCTTGCGAAGGACAGCCTTCATGCGGTCTTTGGGCCACACCTTGTATTCCAGCCGAGCTGTCACCGTAGCCATGATGACAGGGCGCGAAAAGTCAATGCCCTTGCTCACCATGTATTCATGGAAATACTGCTTCCTTGCCTTATCTACATAAAGCCTGAACTCAGTGCTCTTCTTCAGTTCTGCCACTTCGGCAAGAGGATTCATCAGCATAAGATTCTGGTTGATGCGGTTTCCCGTTCCCTTCACATGGTTATCGACCCGGTGCGAAAGGACTCCGCAACCGTATTTCTTTCTGCACCCGATACGGAACGGAGTGGACAGAGAGAAGAGGCTGAACCAAAGTGTTTTCACGGTGGTGCGCATGTCGATAATCACATCATAGTGAGTGGAGTGCGTTACCTTCCAAACCTTTCCCAAATATTTCCACACACTATGATTCTCCTCGTCGTCGAAGGTAATCACACGATCCACGTCCGGATGGTTCTCGTAAAGAGTATGTATCCCTTTGTTGATGACGAAATCAATCTTCGCCTCCGGGAATGTCAGACGAAGACTGTGGCACAATGCCATAGAGAGCACAGAATCGCCCACACGACGAAAACGTATCACAAGTATATGCTTGATGTCCTTTTTGTTTTTTATCATTTTTCCACAATAATATACACGTTGCAAATATAAGGACAAAAGCTTAAAGAGGATAACTTTTTAGCAGCCACTTTTCATTTTTCTTCCGGCCTTTCCGATGAAGAAAAGCAAATACTTTAT
Source organism: Bacteroidaceae bacterium (assembly GCA_017621515.1). Classification (GTDB taxonomy): domain Bacteria; phylum Bacteroidota; class Bacteroidia; order Bacteroidales; family Bacteroidaceae; genus RGIG8745. Next base: position 26,914 of record JAGASY010000107.1, on the reverse strand, counting down.
CTTGCCGGTGTAAAAGCTCACTAATTTTATCTAATTTTGCATACAGAAGGGTTTCAAAACTACATTCAGACTTAGAATATGAAGAAAATACTGACCGTTGGTGTATATGACCTGCTCCATATCGGGCATATCGAGTTGTTTCGTAAAGCGAAGGCTATGGGAGACTATCTCATTGTTGCCGTACAGGATTCGGCATACGTCAAGAAATTCAAGCCGGAAGCACAGCTCGTGTATTCAACGGAAGAAAGGTGCTACATGGTACGTTCCATACGCTATGTAGATGAGGTGGTGGTGTATGATTCTGTAGATAAGATTGTGGAAGAAGTTGATTTTGACATTTTCGCCAAAGGTCCGGATCAGAATCATGAAGGATTCATGAAAGCGGTAGCGTTCTGCCAAGAGCACGGGCGCGAAGTGAAGACTTTGCCGCGCACCGATGGCATCTCATCGTCTGAACTGAAAGAACTTATACAAAAAATGAAATGAATGCCGTATTCCTAATTTATCGGCATTCATTTCATTCTCATTAAAATGTGGGGGTGAGGCAACCAGTATGCCCACAGACACACAGTGTGCTCCCCTACCCTTTATATTCCCTGTAAGGTTTCTCCAAATCCATATAGAAGAAATTGTGCTGATGAATCTTGTCCGGTGGCGGCGGAGTCATATAGTCGCCGAACAACTGGGTCAGATAAGCATCATTGTCTTTCATTCCCCATACCATTCTGCCCTCGAACTCAACAGGTGTAGGGTCTCCAAGCACATTCTCTTTATCTACCATACTGCCTAAGCCGTCGTTGTGGTTCACGGCCGCAATACGACTGGTCTGCAAATCGTATTTCATCATGTGACGTTTTATCTTTCCCTGAAGCCCCGGCAAAGTATATATCTTGCGCACAAGAAGCGGAATCCAACACGACGGACCATGACCGTGCTTGTAAGGGTCTCTGAAAAGAAAATAAAGAGCTTTGGTCAGGTATTTGTACCTCCACTGGTACAAATGCTGGCACAGACGATTTTCCGGCGCACCGTCGATAGGGAATATATCAACATAGACTCCTCCGAGATAGTACAAATGAGGACGCTCGATGAGGGTTGTCCCCGCATCCTGAATCTTGCCAAAATGGAGCGGATAGTTCGAATCGTTCTCGAAACACACAAACTCGTATGGACTTGGCAGCCACTCCCGGCTGTGCTTTATCAGCAACTCGTAATCCTCACGCGGCATACATATATCCATGTCATCGTCCCACGGAATAAATCCCTTGTGCCGCACGGCACCTATCAGCGAACCATCGACAAGATAATATCTCAATCCGTGTTCTTCGCACATGCGATGGATTACAGCCAAAATGTCGAGAAGACGCAGCTGCAAGGGACGTATATCATAATTTGCCATAAGAAAAATTCTCTATCGTTGTTTTATATATATTCATTAACTGTTCTGCAATCACAGCCGGAGCAAACATGCGTGTCGCATATTCAAGCCCTCCGGCAATCATGGAGGCACGTACAGACTCATCAGAAACAACAGAAGAAAGCGCAGCACTTATTTCCTCTACAGAATCGGGACTGACAAGCAGGGAGGAAGGACCGCCGGCTTCTGGAAGCGAGGAGACATTGCTGGTCACTACGGGGCATCCGCAAAGCATGGCTTCAACTACGGGAAGTCCGAAACCTTCATAGTAAGAAGGATAGACAAACACCTTCGCCAAAGTGTAGAGAGCCTGCAATTCTTTGTCACTTACACGTTCCAAAGGCCATATAAACCACTTTTCCATGCCGTGTGAGGTTATATAATTCTGCACCTCACGCTTATACTCACGACCATTGCCGACAATGACCAGCGGCAATAGCACATCTTTCGGCATCAGCTCCATTGCCTTCACAATGCCAAGCAGGTTCTTTCGGCTGTTGATGGAGCCTGTATAAAGCATGAAATCACGGGGAAGAGGCAAGGAGAACCGCGCGGAAGCAAGCTGCCGGTGCGCTTCTTCCTTGTGCATAGGGGTATAGAACATGCGCTGTACGGGTTGATATACCACGCTGATACGCTCTTCCGGAACACCATAGAAGCGCATCACATCGTGCTTTGTGCATTCGCTGATAGCGATAATATGGTCTGCATTCCGGCACGAGTATCTGAATTTGGCATCGTAAATGATACGGTCATGCCAATGGTACATTTTCTTAAAAGTCTTGAAGGCAACGTCATGCATCGTCACAACGGAAGGCACACCACGGCTGCGCAGTCCGAACGGAATCTCATGGCTGATTCCATGAAATATATCCGTGTTTCCGCGAGCAATGTCATAACTTTCGCTAAAAGTGCGCCACACACTTCCGGGCATACCTTTTGGAGGTTCGAAAACACGACACGACTTGTTCAGGAGGAACGGTAGTGTGACAACATTCCTCTTCACTTTCGGAGTGAACAACCGATACTCATTGTCCGGATAACGCTCCGCAAGTATGTCTATCGTTGTACGGCTGTAATTTCCAAGTCCGGTGTAGTTATTGAACAACCGTTTTGCATCATACGCAATTCTCATGTTGCAAATATAAATATTCTTAAATATATTGGCGCACATAAAATACACAGATTTCTCATTTCCGGCATGAAATCACCCCGGAAAGCCCATTGCTTTCGTTGCTTTTCCATGCGCAAAGAGAAACCTGTGTATCCTCAGCGGTCTCGCCGCCATTCACTATTCTGTAATCTCGGAACAGGCAAAAAACTTATTCCAGATAAGTATATCCATAAAGTCCGGAACGATAGGTGGAAAGAAACTCCTTGCCCTCGTCGAGCGTAATCTTCCCTTCCTTGATGGACTGCTTGACCCATATTTCAAGAGAGCGCACCATCTTCTTCGGCTCATACTGGACAAAAGAAAGCACGTCTGCCACAGTTTCACCGTCAATGATATTATTTATCTTATATCCATCGCTATCTACTGTGATATGCACGGCATTGGTGTCGCCAAACAGGTTGTGCATGTCTCCAAGAATTTCCTGATATGCACCGACAAGGAAGACACCGATGTAGTAGCGTCCCTTCTTCCTGTCGAGCGAATGAAGAGGAAGAATGTGCGACACGTTCTGGTTGATTACGAAATTCGTAATCTTTCCGTCGGAATCACACGTAATATCTTGTAGTGTTGCATTACGGTCCGGATATTCATTCAGACGCTGTATCGGCATAATAGGGAACAGCTGATCTATTGCCCAAGAATCCGGCAAAGAATGGAAAAGCGAGAAGTTGCAGAAATATTTGTCCGCCAACAGTTTGTCGAGAGAACGGAACTCCTCCGGCGCATGTTTCATGCCATGTGCCAGAACATTTATCTCACGCGCCACCGCCCAGTACATGCGCTCAATTTCCGCACGAGTACGGAGGTCCAGAAGACCGTGAGCAAAAAGGTCGAGAGCTTCCTCACGTATCTGTTGTGCATCGTGCCAGCCTTCAAGCATAGTACGAGTAGATAGATTATCCCATATCTCATACAAATCTTTTGCTAGTTCATGGTCTGTCTCTTTCACCTCAAATTCTTCCGGCATGGCAGGAAGCTCTGCAGTCTCAAGCACCTCAAAAATCAGTACCGAATGGTGCGCCGCAAGCGAGCGTCCGCTTTCCGTAATCAGATTTGGCTGAGGAATATCATTGTTATCCGCAGCATCCACGAATGTATAGACACAGTTGTTGACGTATTCCTGAATACTGTAGTTCACGGAACTTTCACTGTTGGAAGAGCGTGAACCGTCATAATCGACTCCCAGTCCACCTCCACAATCGACAAACTCTACACCATAGCCCATCTTACGGAGCTGTACATAAAACTGCGAAGCCTCACGGAGAGCGTTCTGTATGCGTCTTATCTTGGTTATCTGGCTACCAATATGGAAGTGTATAAGTTTCAGACAATCTTTCATTCCGTTGTTGTCGATATAGTCGAGAGCGGCAAGGAGTTCTCCGGAAGTCAGACCGAACTTGCTGGCATCGCCTCCGCTCTCTTCCCATTTCCCGCTGCCGGAAGCAGCAAGTTTGATTCTTATACCGATATTCGGACGCACATTAAGCTTCTTTGCTATATCTGTAATTATCTCAAGCTCATTGAATTTCTCCACCACAATGAATATTCTGCGTCCCATCTTCTGTGCAAGAAGGGCAAGCTCGATGTAGCTCTGGTCTTTATATCCATTGCAGACAATAAGCGAATCGGAATTCATGTTTACAGCAAGCACAGCATGCAGTTCCGGCTTTGAACCGGCTTCAAGACCGAGGTTGAATTTCTGCCCATGACTGATTACTTCTTCCACTACAGGGTTAATCTGATTCACCTTGATAGGGTAAATGATGAAGTTCTGCCCTTTATACCCGTATTCCTCTGCTGCCTTTGAGAAACATGTGGCGGTCTTCTCTATGCGATTGTCGATAATGTCAGGAAAACGGACAAGTACCGGTGCCGACACATCTTTAAGTGACAGTTCGTCCATCACTTCCTTCAAATCGACTTCTACCCCGTTCTTCCTTGGTGTCACAGCCACATGTCCCTTGTCGTTGATGTGGAAATAGTTAGTACCCCAGCCTGTGATGCTGTACAACTCGTTTGAATCTTCAATACGCCATTTTCTCATTTTCTTCTTCTGAAATGGTTTTGTTTTTAAGTTAATAAGTCCTCTTTTTGGTTCTTTGTCGCGATTATCTCTTTAATATTATCCACCAAAGCTTGTATCTGGCTCTTGTATTTTATAACCTCTACATCTACCATGTAACGTGCCTTGCGATAGAACTGTTCACGTCCGGCAAGCGAATCCTTGATATAAGCTTTCAGTTCTTCCGGAGTTTTTCCTTCTATCAACGGACGTTGCGACTTGCCCATCATCAAATGGGCATACAACACGTCAACGGGAGCATTGAGATAGACCGTGTCCGCCTGTTTGTTCATATAATCTATATTGTCGAAAAAACACGGTGTACCGCCTCCTGACGATATGACCACATTCTCAAACTCACCGACTTCATACAACATATTCCTTTCAATCTCACGGAAACCGTTCTCGCCGCGTTCGGCAAATATCTGCGGAATCTTCTTTCTGAACCGGTCTTCTATATACCAATCCAAATCAAAAAACTCAAGCCCCAAGTCATGTGCCAGTGCCTTTCCGATAGTAGTCTTCCCGGCACCCATATATCCTATAAGTATTATACGTTGCATCTATGTTCTGTTTTTGTAGTCATACGTCAGAAAACAACAGACTAATATTCCGGTCTTTGCTCTCGCCGCACTCATTATTTCTTTTTCTTGCTTCTCGATGTTTTCGGTTTGTCAGCCTGTGCCTTTATGATGTCCAGACACTCCTGAACAGTCAGCGATTTAGGGTCTGCCACAGTCTTAGGCAGCTTGAAGTTCGCTCCCTTGTAATATATATAAGGTCCGTAGCGTCCATTCATTATTTCAAGTTCAGGCTCTTCCTCGAAACGCTTCAGATGTCTCTCCTGCTCCGTCTTCCGCTTGCTTTCTATCAGTTCCACAGCTCCTTCGATGTCAATGTCCAGAGGGTCCATACCTTTCGGCAGCGATACGTACTTTCCGTCATGCTGTACGTATGGACCGAAACGTCCCGCACCCACATTGACAACCTTTCCTTCGTACTCTCCCAAGGTACGCGGCAGCTTGAAAAGCTCCATTGCCTCCTCAAAAGTAATGCTTGCAATGCTCTGCCCTTTCTTCAGCTGTGCGAAACGCGGTTTGTCTTCGTCCGAAGAGCTGCCAATCTGAACGACCGGTCCGAAGCGTCCGATTTTCACAGACACCTCCTTGCCACTGACAGGGTCTTTGCCAAGTATCCTTTCGCCCACCTTATGTTCGGTCTTGTCGTTAAGCGTCTTCTCCACCATAGGCTCAAACTGGTCATAGAAGGTATGCAACACTTCTTTCCAGTCTTTATCACCGTCTGCAATCTCATCGAACTCTTTCTCCACTTTTGCCGTAAAGTTATAGTCCATGATGGCAGGGAAATACTGATAGAGAAAATCGTTCACGACAGTTCCTATGTCCGTAGGCAAAAGCTTTGACTTCTCATTGCCGACAATTTCGGTTTTCCGGCACTCGTCTATCTTGTCGTTCTTCAGCGTAAGAATCATACAAGTCCTCTCCTCGCCTTCCTTGTCTCCTTTTTCCACGTATTCACGCTGCTGTATTGTAGATATGGTAGGCGCGTATGTAGAAGGTCTGCCGATGCCCAGCTCTTCAAGCTTGCGCACAAGGCTCGCCTCCGTATAGCGTGGAGGATGTTGGGTGAAACGCTCCGTAGCCACAATATCGCTGTACTCCATATATTGCCCTTTGCTCACCGGCGGAAGCAGTTTGTTTGAATCGTCCGCCTCCGAATCATCATCGAATGATTCATGATAAACACGAAGGAAACCATCGAAAGTGACTACCTCACCGGTTGCCACAAACTCAGCATCGGTTTCACCCATGCCCTTGTCTTCCATCTTTATCTTCACCGTAGTCTTCTCAGTCTCGGCATCTGCCATCTGGGAAGCTACCGTGCGCTTCCAAATCAGCTCATAGAGGCGACGTTCCTGTGAAGTACCTTCAATCTCATGATCGCTGATAGAAGTAGGACGTATGGCCTCATGGGCTTCCTGCGCACCTTTTGCCTTGGTATGGAACTGTCTCGTATTGGCATATTTCTCTCCGAAAAGTCCTATAATCTCCTGACGAGAGGCATTGAGACACAAGGACGAGAGGTTGACGGAGTCGGTTCGCATGTAAGTGATGCGTCCGGACTCATACAATCTCTGGGCAATCATCATCGTCTGCGAAACGGTAAACCCGAGTTTACGCGCCGCCTCCTGCTGCAGTGTGGAAGTGGTGAAAGGTGCAGCTGGCGTCTTGCGCAGAGGACGCTTGCTGATGTCTGTTATTACAAACTTCTTTCCACGGCATGATTCCAAAAATGCACGGGCTTCCTCACAAGTCTTGAAGCGCACGTTAAGGTCTGCTTTCAGCACACCGAAAGTCGCTCCTGCCGCACCGTCCTCTTTCCTGTCGAGAAGAAAAGTGGCACTGACCTTATAACTCGATTCGGACACAAAATTCTCAACTTCTCTTTCTCTCTCCACAATAAGCCGCACAGCCACCGACTGCACACGTCCTGCCGAAAGCGAAGGTTTCAACTTCTTCCAAAGAACCGGCGAAAGCTTGAATCCGACAATACGGTCGAGCACACGCCGCGCCTGCTGTGCATTGACAAGGTTGAGGTCGATTGTGCGCGGATGTTTGATGGCCTCAAGAATAGCTGTTTTCGTTATTTCATGGAAGACAATTCGTTTGGTCACATCTGCATCAAGTCCGAGAACCTGCGCAAGATGCCATGAGATAGCTTCTCCCTCGCGGTCTTCATCGGATGCGAGCCACACTGTCTCCGCATCCTTCGCACAGCTCTTCAAAGTTCTTACAAGTTCAGCCTTGTCCGACGGAATTTCATACACCGGCGAGAAATCATCCATGTTAATACTGAATGCCTTCTTCTTCAAGTCGCGTATATGTCCGTAGCTGGACATCACTTTATAATCCTTGCCGAGAAACTTCTCCAATGTTTTCGCTTTTGCGGGAGACTCGACTATCACCAGATTCTTCTGCATATCGTAGTTCGTTTTTTTACTTTATCATGGAAAGACATGGTACATGGACTGCTGCCACACAAAAAGATTTTTGCCCCACGGACAACAGTTTATACCCATTTGAGGGGCAAAAGTAGAAAAAAAGCAAATGCAACCGCATATAATAAGGTGAAAATCTGCATTCCGCATAATTATTTTGTTTATTTGGCTTAGGCAAGGTGTGCGCGACAGACTCCTCATATTTGTGTTAGCGGGTGCATTTCGTGGATATATCCACAGACTTCCATGTTTATGCAAGTGCATTAAGCGGTTGTATTCAACGGAGGAATCTGCCGCATACAACTCCCAAATGCTTCAAAAACATTCTCCATAACAAAATTTTTTATATATATTTTTTAACAAAATTATTTTCTGACAAAATGAGCATGATTTTAATAGTTTTAATTTCAAAATGCAGATTTCATGCCAAAAAAAACTGTCTTTCTGATTTTATCAAATGTTAAAATTCCAAGCCCTCTGGAACGCTCCAAAATGAAGCTCGCTGAACTTTTCTCGAAGAATGGGGATTCTGTGCGCATTTTCTGATAGCTCCGCGAAATGTGAAATAGTGTTTCGTTTTAGGACAGTTCTTTTACATTTATTTATCTCCGGTGAAGAGTTCTTGAAGAAAAAGTACTAAGTTTTCAAATTTTCAGCGCACAGTTTTTTTCTCCGCAGCGCACTGCAGTTTTATTTGCTGTGCGCTGGAAATTTTGCCACTGTGCGCTGAAAAAATAAAAACAGCGCACTGCGGAGAAAAAAACATAGGGAAGCGGAGAAAAAGACTGTTTGCTTCAGTCAAAATGTTAAGAAGTGTATATTTTTCACTTTGGAAAAGTGGCTGAACAAAAACTTAAAAGTGAATAGATTTCTGAGGGCATTTGAAAGCAAAAACGATGAAGTTTTACGTAAAACACTAATAATCAACAGATTACTAAAACACTAAGAAAGTTCAGAAAATTGCGTCCGGTGCGCTTTTTTGAGTGTTTTGAAGAATTTTATATTCATTTGATTATCAACAAGTTATATTCAAAAGAAAATTTTCGTCTCTTTGTCCCCAGCAAAAATCCGCTCGAAGTGTTAAATCTTCATTTTGGGCGAAAATATCTTTTTGCCAAATTGAAAAAGTCGATTTTGGCTTGTTTTTTAGCGGAAGCATTCGACAGAGGAATCAGTCGAAGACAACCACTTAAATCTACATGAGGAGTTTATGAATCCCCACACCAACTATAACAAATAAAAGTAAAACAGTTTCTCAGTTTTTTCATAACTTTGCAACCATAAAAAAATTCAAATCAAGGAATGGTTTTCAATTATGACGTTATTGTTGTAGGGGCAGGTCATGCCGGATGCGAAGCTGCTGCAGCTTCCGCACGACTGGGTGCAAAGACATGCCTGATTACAATGGACATGAACAAGATTGCACAGATGAGTTGTAACCCCGCCATCGGAGGAATAGCCAAAGGACAGATTGTACGTGAAATCGATGCGCTCGGCGGGCATACGGGAATCGTAACAGACCGGTGCGCACTACAGTTCCGTATGCTTAACCGTTCAAAAGGTCCTGCCGTATGGAGTCCGCGTGCACAATGTGACAGAGAGAAATTCATACACACGTGGAGAGGCATTCTGGAAAACACGGAGAACCTGCATATCTGGCAAGACCAAGTGAAGGAGCTGATGGTAGATAAAGGGGAGGTAAAGGGAGTAAGGACATTCCTCGGTGCCGAGTTCAAGGCAAGATGTGTTATCATCACCGCCGGCACATTCCTGAACGGACTGATGCACATCGGACGCACCAAACTGCAGGGAGGACGCATGGCGGAGCCCGCCTCGCTGATGCTCACAGAATCGATTACTGCCCACGGTATAAAAGCGGGAAGAATGAAAACCGGTACTCCGGTAAGAATCGACAAGAGAAGTGTTGACTTCAGCCTGATGGAGATTCAAGAGGGAGAAAACGATTTCCATGCTTTTTCGTTCATGGGAGAAAGGCGGAAACTGGCGCAGCTTCCATGCTGGACATGCTATACGAGTGAAGAGGTGCATGAAATACTGCGCTCGGGGTTTGCAGATTCCCCACTCTACAACGGACAGATTCAGAGCATCGGACCGCGCTATTGCCCAAGCATAGAAACCAAGCTGCATACGTTCCCCGACAAAGACCGGCATCAGCTGTTTCTGGAACCGGAAGGCGAAACAACGAATGAGATGTATCTGAACGGTTTCTCGTCTTCGCTGCCGATGGACATACAAATCAATGCGCTCAGACGCATACCTTGTTTCAGAGACATGGTTGTTTATAGACCGGGATATGCCATTGAATATGATTTCTTCGACCCGACACAACTGAAGCATACTCTTGAATCGAAAATAATAGAAGGGCTATACTTTGCCGGACAGGTGAACGGAACAACGGGATATGAAGAGGCTGCCGGACAGGGACTCATGGCGGGAATAAACGCTGCACTGAAGTGTGGCGGAAACGGCTCTTTCATTCTGAACAGGAATGAGGCATATATCGGAGTTCTCATTGACGACCTTGTTACCAAAGGTGTTGACGAACCGTACAGAATGTTCACCTCACGCGCGGAGTACCGCATTCTTCTTCGTCAGGACGATGCAGACATGCGACTGACAGAGAAGAGTTACAAAATAGGGCTTGCCACCACAGCACGCTATCAGCGCATGGAAGAGAAAAAGAAAGCGATAGAGAGATTGCTCGACTTCACTGATAATTTTTCTCTAAAACCTGCGCTCATAAACAATGCGCTTGAAGCCATCGGGACAACCCCACTTCGACAAGGATGTAAACTTTCAGAACTCATAGGACGTCCACAGATAACCATCGAGAACATTGCTCCGCACATCATTCCGTTCCAGAACGAGATTGAGAAAATTACAGACCGGAAAGAAGAGGTCACAGAAGCTGCGGAGATTCTAATCAAATACAAGGGATACATAGAAAGAGAGCAAATGATTGCCGACAAAATGCTTCGCCTTGAAAACATCAAGATAAAAGGAAAGTTCGACTATGCAGCAATGAAGCAAATCACCATCGAGGCAAGACAAAAGTTAGCTGCCATAGACCCGGAGAATCTGGCACAGGCAAGCCGCATACCGGGAGTGTCGCCAAGCGACATAAACGTACTGCTCGTGCTGTTGGGAAGATAGGAACAAAGAAGCAGAGAGAAGGGACGGGCGATATTCCATCCAATAAAAGAAGATATTTCGTCAGATTCATGTTTCACGTGAAACAAAAGACCTTTTAGAGGCTTTAGATCAACGAATTATAAAGATTTGCTGAAGGTAACACTTCAAGAAGCCACATTCTTCAGAACTACGGTAAGGAAATATCGTCAGGACAAAACTAACATACAAACAAAACAAAGTAAATAATGAACAACGAAGTACTACTAAAGAATCTGAGAACGGTTGAGGACTTTCCGAAACAAGGAATACTCTTTCGCGATGTGACCACATTATTCAAAAATCCAGAATGCCTTGAGATAATGGAAGAGGAACTGTACGAAATCTACAAGGACAAAGGTATAACCAAAGTGGTGGGCATAGAATCTCGCGGATTCATCATGGGAGCCATTCTGGCGCGCAAAATAGGGGCAGGACTTGTTATGTGCCGCAAGCCGGGCAAGCTGCCAGCAGACACGGTCAGCCAAAGTTTCTCAAAAGAATACGGAACAGATACCATCGAAATACACCGCGATGCCATTACGGAAGACGATGTGGTGCTGATACACGACGACCTTCTGGCTACAGGAGGAACCATCAAGGCAGCATGGGACTTGGTAAAGAAATTCAACCCGAAGAAGTGTTACATGAATTTCATTATTGAAATCCGCGACGAAGGTTTGAAAGGAAGAGAGTTTATCGGGAACGACATTGAGATAACCACTCTTATGAGTCTTTGATTCTTTGAAAGTTAGCGCGTAAATGTTCCACGTGGAACATTTACGCGCTTAAAGTTAAAGCAAAGAAGACACTGCATAACATACGGAAAACTAAACACATAAACTGAACGACCGTAAGGGCAACTTCAAGACCGTAAAAAGACTTTTATGAAGAAGGAAGAAGAGAGAATTGCACGACTTAAGAACATTGTTCTGAACATGCCGGAAAGCCCGGGATGCTACCAATACTTTGATGAGCACAAGACCATCATCTATGTAGGCAAAGCCAAGAACTTAAAACGAAGGGTCAGTTCCTATTTTCTGAAAACAGTGAACTCCCGAAAGACACAGATTCTTGTAAGCAAAATTCAGGACATAAACTATGTGGTTGTGCCCACAGAGGAAGACGCTCTTCTGCTTGAGAACAATCTTATCAAGAAATACAAACCGAAATACAACATTCTTCTAAAAGACGATAAGTCCTACCCTTCCGTATGTGTGACGAATGAATATTTTCCGAGAGTATTCAAGACAAGAAAGATTCTCAACGACGGCTCCACATATTACGGACCTTTCAGCCACGCAGGCACTCTCAACAATATGCTCGAACTTATCGGGAAAATGTATCCGCTAAGAAGATGCAGAATGCCCATGACCGAAGAGATGATTCGCAAAGGGAAGTTCCAGACTTGCTTGGAGTACCACATAAAGAACTGCAAAGCACCTTGTGTAGGCTTGCAGACACGAGAGGAATATATGGAAAGCATAAAGGAAGTGCGCGAGATTCTCAAAGGGAATACACGCAGAGTATGCGAAAAAATGATGGCAGAAATGCAGCAGTTGGCAGAAGAAATGCGGTTTGAAGAAGCAATGGAACTTAAAAAGAAATACGATCTGGCTTTGGATTTCTGCGAAAAGAGCGAGGTGATTGCACATTCCTACCACAATATAGACGTCTTTTCTATTGCTGACGACGAAAAATCTGCGTTCATAAACTACTTGCATATTACTAACGGCTGCATCAATCAAGCCTTTACTTTTGAGTTCAAAAAGCGCATGGACGAATCACAAGAGGACATGCTTGCACTCGGAATAGTGGAGATGAGAGAACGCTACAAGAGCCATTCTCCGGAGATTGTAGTACCGTTTCCCATAGAAATAGAGCTAAAGAATGTAACTATAACAGTCCCTGTACGCGGAGACAAGAAACATCTTCTCGACCTTTCCCTCATGAATGTAAGACAATACAGGTTTGACCGCATGAAACAGGCTGAAAAGCTGAATCCCGAACAGCGCAGCGTGAACCTGATGAAAGAGTTGCAAAACAAATTAGGACTCCCCAAACTCCCTATGCATATAGAATGTTTCGACAATTCTAATATATCCGGAACTGATGCAGTAGCAGGATGTGTAGTATTCAAAAAGGCAAAACCGTCAAAGAATGACTACCGGAAATACAATATAAAGACGGTTGTAGGACCTGACGACTATGCTTCAATGAGCGAGGTAGTACACCGCCGCTATTCACGCGCCATAGAGGAATGTTCTCCCCTGCCCGACCTTATCATCACCGATGGCGGTAAAGGGCAAATGGAAATCGTGCGCAAGGTGATAGAGGACGAGCTGCATCTGAATATTCCCATTGCAGGTCTGGCAAAGGACAACCGTCACCGCACTTCCAAACTTCTATACGGTTTTCCCCAGCAGACAATCGGCATAGAAATGAACAGTCCGCTGTTCCAGTTCCTCACCCGCATACAGGACGAGGTTCATCGATTTGCCATCACATTCCACCGCGACAAGAGGAGCAAACACCAGATAGCCTCTGCACTGGACTGCATCAAGGGAATCGGCAGCACCACCAAAACCACACTTCTCAACAAGTTCAAGAGCGTAAAAAGAATACGTGAGGCATCAGAAGAAGAGATTGCAGAAATCATCGGAAAAGCTAAAGCGAAGATATTGAAAGAAGGGCTGAAATAACCGCATTCTCCTACCCTTTCACACCCCTCCGCTGCGTAAATATTGACTATCCGAGAAACGGGAAAAAGAAGTTTTTACCACCGCCACACCTCACCTTTCAGAATAATATTTACCCTAAACATCCCCCATTTCACATTCTTTTCCTATTTTTGCCACAGAAAACAAAAAACAATAGGTTAAGAAGAATGAGAGCAGTGATACAGCGTGTCAGCCACGCTTCCGTCACAATCGGCGGAGAGATGAAATCGAGCATCGAACAAGGCTTTCTGGTGCTTATAGGCATAGGAGAAGCGGACACAGAAGAGGACATACAGTGGCTCAGTAGAAAGATTGTGGGTCTTCGCGTGTTTGACGACGAGAACCACGTCATGAACAAATCCATAGCAGATATAAACGGCGAAATTCTTGTCATAAGCCAATTCACACTGTGGGCTTCATATAAAAAAGGCAACCGCCCGTCTTACCTGCGCGCCGGTAGTCACGAAGTGACAGTACCACTCTATGAGCGATTCTGCACTGTGCTTGGGGAAACTCTCGGAAAACCGGTCAAAACCGGTGAGTTCGGTGCAGACATGCAAGTTGAACTGCTGAATGACGGACCGGTAACCATCTGTATGGACACAAAGAACAAGGAATAAACCTGCATCTGCTATCCGCCAACAAAACACCCGGAATCAATACGCATTACAACAAAACAAGGCACTACTATGACATTAAACGAGATACAAGACTCCGTTGACAAATGGATAAAGACATACGGAGTGCGCTATTTCAGCGAACTAACCAATATGACAATCCTTACAGAGGAAGTCGGAGAGCTGGCAAGAGTAATGGCACGAAAATACGGTGACCAGTCCTTCAAGACCGGAGAGAAAGACAACATGGCAGACGAAATGGCTGACATCCTGTGGGTATTATGCTGCCTCGCCAACCAGACTGGTGTGAACCTCACGGAAGCATTCGAAGCAAACCTACGCAAGAAGACAGAACGCGACAGCGAAAGACATAAAAACAATCATAAGCTTTAACTCTCCTGAGCATTCAAAAGACGAATCAGGAACACAAAAATATCAACAAATGGAACATATTCATCATCACCACGACTGCTCCTGCGACTGCGAACATGAGCATGAGAACAGCACAGAAAGCAAGTTTACTCAGGCATTCAAGAAGTACAACCTCGATGTCAATGACGAGAAAGTGAAGAACCAAGTTGCCACCCTACTCGCCCACCATCTTCAAGAGAACAACACCAAAGAGGTTAAGAAATTTCTTTTGAACAGTGTAGAGCTGACCACCTTGAAGACTACGGACAACGAAGAGAACGTACTGAAATTCATTGAGAAAGTCAATGAGTTCGACACAAAATACCCGGAATTAGGGCATGTTGCCACCGTGTGCGTATATCCAAACTTCGCCAAGATATGCCACGACAGTCTTGAAAACGAGAACATAGAAATAGCCTGTGTATCAGGTAGTTTTCCATCTTCACAGACATTCATCGAAGTGAAAGTGGCAGAAACGGCAATGGCAATCCACGATGGTGCCACAGAGATAGACATTGTTATGCCCGTGGGCAAATTTCTCTCAGAAGATTACGAAGGTGTTGCAGATGAGATTTCAGAACTGAAAGCTGTATGCGGCGAACGCAAGCTGAAAGTCATACTTGAAACAGGCTGCCTGAAGACTGCTGCAAACATCAAAAAAGCCTCCATCTTGGCAATGTATTCTGGTGCAGACTACATAAAAACTTCCACAGGAAAACTTGAACCAGCTGCTACTCCGGAGGCTGCATTTGTCATGTGTCAGGCAATCAAGGAGTATTACGAGCAGACCGGCATACAAATAGGCTTGAAGCCGGCAGGAGGAATGAAGACTGTAGAAGACGCACTCACCTACTACACCATCGTAAAAGAGGTTCTCGGCGAGAAATGGCTTAACAACACCATGTTGCGTCTTGGGACCAGCAGTCTTGCAAACAAGCTGCTTAGTGAGATTGTCGGAGAAGAAATCAAGTTCTTCTAAGGATAAATTCAGATAGAAATTGAACATAGTTTTTTTGTGGGTGTATTCAGTAGATTGAAACAGGTGTTCTCGATAGACTCCTCTTGCTATTGAATACACCCACAAAAACTTCCATAGCAAAATTATTTATATATATTTTTTAACAGAATTATTATCTGACAAAATGATAACAAAATTAGCTATTTCGATTCATATTTGCTGATTTTATTTCAAAAACACCATCTTTCTGATTTTGTCAAATGTTAAAATTCTAAGCCCTCTGGAACGCTCCAAAATGAAGCTCAACGAACTTTTATCGAAGAACGGGGATTCTATGTGCATTCTCTGGAGGCTCTGTGAAATGTGAAATAGTGTTTCTTTTTCAGACAGTTCCTTTACATTTATTTATCTCCGGTGAAGAGTCTTTTGAAAAAAAGTACTAAGTCTTCAAATTTCCAGCGCACAGTTTTTTTCTTCACAGCGCACTGCAATTTTATTTGCAGCGCAGTAGAAAATCTTTCACTGTGCGCTGAAAATTTGAAAACAGCGCGCTGAAAAAATAAAAACAGTGGGAAGCGGAAAAACAGACAGCAGGGAGCGGGTGAAATATTAAAAAGTGTATAAATTTCTACTTGAAAAGTGTGTCTAAACAAAAACTTAAAAGTGAGCTGATTCTTGAGGGCATTTGAGGATAAAAATGATGAATTTGTATGTAATATATTAGTAATCAACATATTATCAGAACGCACAAAATGCTCAAAAAATTGTGTCCGGCGCATTTTTTTGAGCATTTTAGAAAATTTTATATCATACTGATTATCAACCACTTATCTCAAAGATAAAATTTTCATCTTTTCATCCTCGACGAAAAACAGCTCTAAGTGTTAAATTTTCATTTTGAGCGAAAATATCATTTTGTCAAATTGAAAAAAAGGAATTTTAGTATGTTTTTTCAATATTTTTAATGGTTTATCCAACAGATTTTAGTGGATGTATTCACAGACTTCTTCGTTACAAAATTCACAATTGCTCCTATTCCGCAATCACCTAAACTAAGGAGAAAAGCCAAGTTTGTGATTCGGAGCCAGCACTACACACCTCTTCCTAAAAAGCCTCATGGCACTGACACCGAAGAATGTAATTTGTTCGGAGTCAGTGCCATGAAAATATCCCAAGGCTACCATCTTACTTATATAAGAGAAAGAAAAAGGAAAAGCTATACAGAACGTGCTATGACATAATCGACAAATGCGATAAGAGATTGCTTCACCTCACTATCAGGATAACGGTCAAGAAGTTTTTTGGCATCATCAGCGTATCTGTTCATCACATTTGCAGCATATTCAATGCCGCCGCTTTCCTTTGTAAAAGTCACAAGCCGCTCAATGTCTTCGGCAGAAGCCAGTCCATTCTTCACCTTTCTTGCCAGACTGAACATATCTTCGTCGCCTTTACTTTTCAAAGCATAAATAACCGGCAATGTGAGCTTGCCTTCCTTCATGTCGTTTCCGGTAGGCTTGCCTATAGAATCGTCATGCTCGTAATCGAACATGTCATCCCTTATCTGAAAACATCTGCCTATGGTTGTTCCAAACGTGCGCATATTCGCCACATCATCATCGGAAGCTCCTGAAGCCACCGCCCCGCTCTCACAGCAGGAAGCGAACAATGCCGCCGTCTTATTGTCTATTATATTCAAATATACATCTTCGGAGATTTCTGTGTTATGCACGCTGTTGAGCTGTAACAGCTCTCCATCTACAAGCTTCTGTGCAGTCACTGATACCATTTCCACAAAACGCAGATTGCCCGTAGCAGCGGCATTGAGCAGACTGTTTGTCAGGACATAATCGCCAATAAGCACTGCCACTTTGTTGCCGTAGGCTCCATTCACGGACGACTGTCCGCGCCTCCGGTCACTCTCGTCCACTACATCGTCATGAACAAGGCTTGCCGTATGGAAAAATTCAAATGCAGCAGCAGCATATATAGCAGATTCCCCCACCTCACCGAACAGTTTGGCGGAGAGAAGCGTAAGCATAGGTCGCATCATCTTGCCTTTACGCGCTCCTATCATCTTCAGCACTTCGTTCAGAAACGGGGTTTTATGCCTAAGACAAGTATCGAACACCTCTCCATAGCGTTCCATCTCCTTCTCTATAGGCTTCCTTATTTGTTGTAATGGATTCATATATCAGTTATTTCGGTACAAAATTACTAATAAAACACTGAAAACAGTATTTTTTATTAACTTTACATGCAAAATAGAAGAATTTTATGGACAAGTTATTCCTGCTTGACGCTTACGCGCTCATTTACCGTGCATACTACGCACTCATCAAGTCTCCCCGTATAAACTCCAAGGGATTGAACACCTCTGCCATCCTCGGGTTTGTAAACACGCTCGAAGAGGTGCTCAACAAAGAGAAGCCCCAATATATAGGGGTTGCGTTTGATCCTTCAGGACCTACATTCCGCCATCAGGCATTTCCGCAATACAAGGCGCAAAGGGAAGAGACTCCCGAGGCTATACGCACGGCTGTTCCTTACATAAAGAAGATTCTGGAAGCCTATCGCATCCCTATTTTAGAAGTCGAGAACTTCGAGGCTGACGATGTGATTGGCACACTTGCCACAAAAGCAGGACAGATTGAGGGGCTGGAGACTTACATGATGACTCCCGACAAGGACTATGGTCAGCTGGTCGGCGAACATGTGTTCATGTACAAACCCCGACACGCAAGCAGCGAATGCGACGTGATGGGAATAAAGGAGGTGTGTGAGAAGTATGCCCTCTCCCACCCTTCGCAAATTATAGACTTCCTCGGACTCGTGGGCGACTCAGCCGACAACTTTCCCGGCTGCCCCGGCATCGGTGAGAAAACAGCTGCCAAACTTATCGGAGAATATGGTTCGATAGAAAATCTTATCGAACATACATCTGAACTGAAGGGTGCGATGAAAACCAAAGTGGAGAATGGACGTGAAAGCATGATACAGTCCAAGTTCCTTGCCACCATCCGAACCGATGTCCCTATTGAACTTGACTTGGAGAAACTAAAATATACTGAAGCCGATGAGGAGCAGAGAAGAATACTGTTTGAAGAGCTTGAGTTCCGCACATTGCTCCAACGGACAAAAGGAGAAAAATCAAAAACAGAAAAGCAGGGCAACAAAAGTTCCGAGGCTTCACTTTTTAGCGGAGATTTCTTTGCAGAAAAACCGAGTGAGGGTTCAGAAGAAGTAAAAAGTTTGGTTTTAAGCGACATTAAATCGACAGAGCATAAATATTATCTCGTTGATACAGAAGAAGAAATAAACAAATTGATCGAAAAAATCTTGACAACAGATTTTCTGAGTCTGGACACAGAGACCACTTCCACCGATGCAATGCAGGCTGAATTGGTCGGTTTGAGCTTTGCTTTGTGCGAAAACGAGGCTTTTTACGTCCCTATTCCTTCAGAAAGAACAGAAGCTTTAAAAATTCTGAAAAATTTCAAAGGAATATACGAATCGCCAAAAATTCTTAAAATAGGACAAAATATCAAATACGACCTCATGGTGCTTGCCAATTACGACATCCACCTTGCCGGTCCGATGTTCGATACCATGATTGCCCATTATATATTGCATCCGGAACTCCGTCATAACATGGATTACCTTGCAGAAATATATCTGAACTACAAAACCATTCACATTGACGAACTGATTGGGAGCAAAGGAAAGAAACAATTGTCCATGCGCGATCTGCCCCCTACTGCGGTCTATGAATATGCGGCAGAGGACGCGGACATCACGCTCCGGCTAAAATCGAAACTTGAAAAAGAACTTCACGAAGAAAATCTGTACAACCTGTTTGCCGACATAGAAATGCCGCTTGTACCTGTGCTTGCCCGCATGGAGCGCAATGGAGTGTGCCTCGACACCAATTCACTGACCGAAACTTCGCAACACTTCACACAACGTATGCAGCAAATAGAACAGGAGATATACGAGCTTGCCGGTTGCGATTTCAACATCTCCTCTCCTAAACAAGTGGGCGAAGTGTTGTTCGACCGTCTGAAGATAACAGACAAAGCCAAGAAAACCAAGACCGGACAGTATGTCACATCGGAAGAAGTATTGCAAAGCCTGCGCACCAAGCACCCGGTGGTAGAGAAGATTCTCGACTATCGCGGCTACAAGAAACTTCTGTCAACCTATATAGATGCTCTCCCGCTACTTATCAATCCACACACAGGGCATATACATACATCATATAATCAAGCTGTTACCACCACAGGACGTCTGTCTTCGTCCAACCCGAATCTGCAAAATATTCCTATCCGGGACGAGAACGGAAAGGAAGTGCGCAAAGCATTTATTCCGGATGAAGGGTGTGAATTTTTCTCTGCCGACTATTCACAGATAGAACTGCGCATCATGGCACATCTGAGCGGTGATGAGAATATGGTTGAAGCCTTCCGCGAAGGTCACGACATACACGCTGCCACTGCTGCCAAGATATATAAACAGCCCATCTCTGAGATTACTTCAGACCAGCGGCGCAAAGCCAAGACTGCCAACTTCGGCATTATCTACGGCATTACCACATTCGGTCTTGCAGAGCGGATGCAGGTATCCAGAGGTGAAGCAAAAGAACTGATAGACGAATATTTTGCGACTTATCCGAAAGTGAAAGAATACATGGATAAATCCATAAACATGGCACGTGAGCACGGTTACACGGAAACTCTTTTCGGTCGCCGCTGTTACCTCCCCGACATCAACAGCCGTAATGCCACTGTGCGCGGATATGCAGAGCGCAATGCCATCAACGCTCCGATACAAGGTACTGCCGCCGACATCATAAAGATTGCCATGGTCAACATAGACCGCCATATACGCGAACACAATCTTCGTTCAAAAATGATTCTTCAAGTACACGACGAATTAAACTTCAGCGTCGTTCCTGAAGAAAAAGAAGTGTTGCAACGCATTGTCGTTGAAGACATGGAATCGGCATTCAGCATGTCTGTCCCTCTCCTTGCCGACTGCGGATGGGGACGCAACTGGCTTGAAGCTCATTAAGATTTTCAGAAAAACGGACGAACCGGCAGTAAACCGGCAGGACATGTAACAAGAAGAATCTCAGTACATTCCTTATCATAAAATACAAACATACAAGTCCGGTTTACCCACCGGTTCGTCCGTTTTTCCGTGTATTTTTCATTTGCTCACTCTCACAGGGCTATACCGGATACCATCGGCATCCCTCCCCTGCTCTATTCTGCCTTCACGCATGAGCAAGCTCAATGCAAGACACAGTTCTGTACAGCCCAAACAAGTCAGTTTCTCTAATTCTTCGAAAGAATACCTGTACATATACACCATCGCATCATATACTTTGCGACTGTTCTTTCTGACTATTTCCATATCAAGCATCATCGTTCACAAATTTTTTATAAATTATCAGTATCTAATATTGTAAAACATATTTCATTACTGTTTAATGCAAATATAGCCGACTTTGTTCAATGGCAGATGATTCTTTTTTATCATAATCTGTCCTTTTTCCTCCATAATAAATAAAGAATCAAAAAAGTCTGCCATACATTTAACTTTTTTATAACTATTAAATGAAAAGTGCTCCATTCTCCGCAAATTTGATTAACTTTGGAGCGATAATACATTTAACCCCAATTAACCTGTTTTTTTAACAAGATGAAAAAACTGATAACACTATCCCTACTTGCCACCATTACGGCAACAGCCGCTATTGCCCAGAAGGACAATTCAGGCTACCCTATCACACAAGTTCCGTTCACAAGCGTAAAGGTACAACCGGAAACATTCTGGGGACAGCGTCTCAAAGCAAGCCGCGAGGTAACTATTCCTCTCGCTTTCAGCAAATGCGAAGAGACAGGACGCTACACCAACTTCTCCAATGCGGCGGAGCATATAAAAGACCCGAGCAAAGTGTTCAAGGTAAACGGTGTCGGCTATTCGTTTGACGATACTGACCCTTATAAAACTATCGAAGGTGCAAGCTACTTGCTGCAAACCTATCCCGACAAGAAACTCGAAGCATACGTTGATAGCGTGATTGCCGTCATCAAGAGCGGTCAGGAGCCTGACGGCTATCTATATACGGCACGTACACAAAATCCGGACGACCCTCACCACTGGGCTGGTCCTACACGCTGGTCTAAAGTTGAAGACTTATCACACGAGTTCTATAATCTCGGACATTTATGCGAAGCTGCTGTTGCCCACTATCAAGCTACAGGCAAGACAAGTCTGCTCAATATAGCCAAAGCCTATGCAGACTGTGTATGCCGCGAAGTCGGTGACAAACCCGGACAGGCATGTGTAGTGCCGGGACATCAGATAGCTGAAATGGGACTTGCCAAACTCTATCTGGCAACCGGCGACAAGAAATATCTCGATCAGGCAAAATTCTTCCTTGACAAGCGCGGATATACTACAATCAAAACAGAATACAGCCAGAGCCATCTCCCTGTCCTGCAACAGAAAGAGGCTGTCGGTCATGCAGTAAGAGCCGGATATATGTATGCCGGAATGGCTGATGTGGCTGCCCTCACCGGCGACAAGGGATATATAGATGCAATAGACGACATCTGGGACAACATTATCACAAAGAAGTATTACATCACCGGCGGTGTCGGTGCTACGGCAAGCGGAGAGGCTTTTGGCGCCAACTACGAGCTGCCAAACATGTCTGCCTACTGCGAAACTTGTGCTGCCATTGCACAAGTCTATTTGAACTACCGCCTGTTCCTCCTACATGGAGAGTCAAAATACTATGATGCCCTTGAACGCACTCTCTACAACGGTGTAATCTCCGGTATCAGTATTGACGGAGGAAAGTTCTTCTACCCTAACCCACTCCAGTCTATGGGTCAGCACCAGCGTCAGCCGTGGTTCGGTTGCGCCTGCTGTCCGAGCAACGCTGCGCGCTTCATTCCTTCCGTTCCTCAGTATGTATATGCAGTCAAAGACAACAATCTGTATGTAAACCTCTTCATGGGAAATACCGCTAAAGTTAAGGTTGGAGGAAAATCTGTTGAGATTCAGCAGAATACAAATTATCCATGGGATGGTGATATCACTATGACCATGCAGAAGGCATCCGGCAAATTCGCTCTTAACATCCGTATTCCGGGATGGGTAAGAGGCGAAGTAGTTCCAAGTGACCTCTATACTTATACCGACGGAAAGCGTCTCGGATATACAGTGAAAGTAAATAATCAAGACGTCACTTCCGAACTTAAAGACGGCTATTTCGTAATTGATCGCAAATGGAAAAAAGGCGATAAGATTGCCGTTCATTTCGACATGGAACCACGTACTGTAAAAGCAAATGGAAAAGTGGCAGCAGACAAGGGTAGGGTTGCCATTGAAAGAGGCCCTCTCGTATATTGTGCAGAATGGCCTGACAACACATGCGATGTCCTTAACGTATTGCTCAACCAAGAACCTAAGTTCACACAAGGAAACAAAACAGTTGAGGGCACAAGTGTCATGACACTTACCACTGATGCACAGACTCTTAACTTTGATACTAACGGACGTTTACAGACAAAAGACGAGCATCTCGTTCTCATACCTTATTACGCATGGGCACACCGTGGCAACGGCAATATGGCAGTATGGCTTCCTATCGACCTCAATGCTACAAACCCGGCTCTTCCGCCATCTGTTGCTTCCGAAAGCAAAGTGGAGTGTTCCAAGAAGCATGCTCCTGCGCTGTCTGCTATCAACGACCGTCTGATTCCTGCCGACAAGGACGACCGTTCCGTCCCTTACACTCACTGGTGGCCTGAGAAGAACACAACAGAATGGCTCTCATACACATTCAAGACAGCCACTACCGTACAGAGTTCTACTGTATATTGGTTCGATGACAGCCCTTGGGGCGGATGCCGCGTTCCGGCTTCATGGAAGCTCTATTACAAGAACGACAAGGGAGAGTGGGAAGAAGTAAAGAACCCAAGCCGTTATCCATGCGAAAAAGGTGTAGCTTGCACCGTAGATTTCGACCCGGTAAAGACTACAGCCATGAAGCTTGAAGTTGTTCTGCCAAAAGAACACTCATGCGGAGTATTCGAATGGAGCTTGAAATAAAGATCACATAGGTTTCAATCCGTTGATTACCAAATACAAAGAAGGGTAGGAGAGGGGAGAAGTACAATTCCTTTCATTCTACAAACTACACATTGAAACCTAAAAAATATCATCATAAAAAAGCTGCTTGAAAAGTCGGAAACCGACTTATTCAAGCAGCCTTTTTTATGTAGGTGAATATGCTCAGAAATAGAGATATTCATGAAATCGGACAATAAGCCCTTTCTTTAACAGCTTAATCGTAGAGCATGAACATGCGTTCCATCATCTGCCATTTCTCATCGCTACGTGCCTCGGGACAACACCCTTGAAGCCTGGCAACCAAAGCTTCCCATTCTGCTTGTCGCGGCATGGAGGAAAGACGTGCCATTGCTTTTTCCCAGTCGAAATCAAGCGGTGTATCTACTATCATTACCAAGGTGGTATTAAAAATGTATATCTCCATCTCCAGTATGCCGACAGACCTTATTTCTTCGCGAATTTCGCGCCAATGATACTCTCGCGAGTGCCACCGGCGATATTCCGCTATCATTTGAGGGTCATCTTTCAGTTCGAGCGTCTGAACAAAGCGGCGCGTATTGCCTCTGTCTTCCTGTATATATCCATTCATAAGACTACTTATTGAAGTCTAAATATTGAAGTTTAATTGTTGAGAACCAATTATTAAAATCTAATCGTTGAAAATCAATTGCCAAAATCCACCAATATGCGGAACACCTTGCCGGGATTCCGACTCCACCAGTTCATTGTGTCGAGTGCCTCCTCGGGTTTAATGACTTTGGTGATGAGTTTGTCTGTGGGACAGGTTCCCCGTTCCATATAGCGGATTACAGCACGGAAATCGGCAGGAGTAGCATTACGCGAGCCGCGAATGTCCAGTTCTTTCTGCACAAAGAGCTTTGTCGGGAGCGAAACTTCCGACTTGGCATATCCGATACATGCCACACGTCCTGTAAAAGCCACTTCGTTGATTGCCATCTGATACGTAGGAACACTGCCTACAGCTTCGATAATGACATCCGGAGCAAACCCGCATGTTATCTCCCCAAGACGCTGATGCACATCAGCCGTAAGCGTGTTTACCGCGTATGAGGCTCCCATCTGCACGGCAAGAGCGAGCTTCTCATCATCAATGTCTGCTGCAATAACCGTAGCACCTCGCTGTGCAGCCCTGACAATCGCTCCCATGCCAACCATGCCACAACCTATCACCATTACAGTGTCTATATCTGTAACCTGAACGCGGTCAACGGCATGAAATCCTACACTCATGGGTTCTACAAGAGCACACTCCTTTGCAGTCAATCTGTCTGCCGGAATCACCTTTTCCCACGGCAAAACCACATACTCGCTCATGACTCCGTTGCGCTGAACACCAAGCGTCTCATTATGCTGACAGGCATTTGCCCTTCCGTTTCGGCACGATGTACATTTGCCGCAGTTGGTGTATGGATTGCATGTCACCACCATGCCCGGACGCAAAGTGTCCGGCACATCGTGCCCCACAGCCTCTATCACAGCTCCCACCTCGTGTCCCGGAATGACAGGATTGAGAGCCATAGTGTTTCTTCCCATGAAAGTATTGATGTCCGAGCCGCAGAAGCCTACATAGCAGAGCTTAAGCAGCACCTCGCCCGATGCAGGAACAGAAGGGGCGGGGATGTCGATGACGCTAAGAGTTTGTGAATGTGTAAGCTGAATAGCTTTCATAATTGTAATACTTTTCTGTTAATAATATAATAGTTCCTTATTGAGAGTTTTTTGCTAAAAGATGACGATACCTATACGCGTAGTATGCACAGACCACAAAGCATATCATAGGAATGATGTATGCTATTTGATAAACGGCCTCATTCTTGTGCATGATGAACGCTGCAAGCTGCGGAACACAGGCATTGCCCACGATAGCCATGACCAAGAAAGCAGAACCGGACTTCGTTTGTGAACCGAGTCCAGTAATCGCCATAGAGAATTGAGTAGGGTACATGATGGACATAAAGAAAGATATTGCCAACATGGCATACATGCCCACCATACCTCCAAAGAAAGACACCACAGCACAGAGCACCACATTGGCTATGGCATAAGTCAGAAGCATCCGGTCGGGCGAGAAGCGCGCCATAAGCATCGTGCCTATCCAGCGTCCGACAAGGAATGCCAGCATATAGAGTCCGAAGAAAGTAGTGGCAGTCCCTTCGTCAATACCCACGTATGTGCAGCAATAGACCAAAAACAAGCTGTTGATGGCTGTTTGTCCGCCGTTGTAGAAGAACTGTGCTATCACACCCCACAACAGATGCGGATGGCGCAACGTGGTGAAGTCGATAAGCTTGCGACTGCCATTTTCCGGTTCATTGTCTTCTACTCTTGGCAACTTCTGGATGAACAGCACGATTGCCACCACGATAAGTATCCCCGCAAGAACAAGATATGGCATTTTCATGGCATCCGTCTCGGCATTGATATATCCTTCCCATCCCCCCGGATAGTCTCCGGGTATGGTGTCGCGTGTGTAGTGCTGTCCGCTGAGCACCAGTTTACTGAGAAACATCGCCGAAACAAATGCTCCCAGTCCATTGAACGACTGAGCAAGGTTCAGACGTCGCGTAGCCGTGGCAGGATTACCCAAGACCGCCACGTATGGATTGGCAGCAGTCTCTAAAAAACACATGCCTGTAGCTATGATGAAAAATATGCACAGATAGACTCCGTAGCTCTTTATCATGGCTGCAGGCAAAAAAAGCAGACCGCCTGCGGCTGCAAGGAGCAGACCGACGACAATGCCTGACCGATAACTGTAGCGTTTCATGAACATGGCTATCGGTATAGGACACACGAAATAGGCAAGCCAGTAGGCACTTTCTGTAAACGAAGCCTCAAATGTGTTCAACTCACATGTCTTCATCAGTTGCCTAATCATCGTAGGCAGCAGATTGCTACTTATCGCCCAAAGGAAGAATAAGCAGAAGATAAGTGTGAGCGCAATGGTATTCTTTTTCATTGATTAGTAGATTTTTGTTTAAGACAGATTGTATAAAATGTTCTCGACAGACTCTTCATGTTTGTTTAAGCGGATGCTCTCGACAGACTCCTCCGTCGCTATCGCGCCACCTCCCCTAACTTAGGGGAGGAACCAAGTTACCGTATTGGATGTCAGTGCTATAAGCCTCATTTTCAGTACGTCAGCATCGGTATATAGGCTCCTCCCCTAAGTTAGGGG
>JAGASY010000106.1 GCA_017621515.1 Bacteroidaceae bacterium | reverse complement strand
TGCCTATGCGGGCGTCATTGCCTATACCGTCAAAAATATTCTGCTCACATATACAAAGATACTAATTTTTCTTGAGATATACAATCATTTGACTGACAATCAATCGATTAAATCATAAAAGATGTGTACAAAGAGTAGCCTGTTAGGGGAGGTGGCGCGGTAGCGACGGAGGAGTCTGTCGAATACATCCGCTTAAAACCACATACAGGAGTCTGTTGAATACACCTACTAAACCATCATGCCAAATAATTTGAAACAGTTTCTAACAAATGCAATATTAAAAATCTTGTCTGGAGTATAAATACTTTCTACATAAACAGTTAGAAGTAATCATTTATAATAGATTTAACTTTTTTTATCTCTTTATTATTAGGGATAATGTTTGTATTTTATCTATATTTGCCGATAATAATTGTTAACACTAACAAATAGAGGGATTAATAAACCTTATTTCTAACTAAATTTTTAATCAAATGAAGTACAATTTACTTTTATCTCTTGCAATGCTGTCGGGAGGTGTCGCATCAGTTTCTGCACAGACTGCTGAAGAAATCCTTGCTGATAACACAGCAAAGGTGGCAGGTGCGACAGAAGACAATCCAATCCTTACAGACTTCGTTGTCAATGGTACGTTTGATTCGACCAAAGATCCTTGGGTGACAACTACTGGTGCACAGAACAGTGCCTTGGCTTCTAATCAGCAAGGTGCATTTACCGACAAGTTCTGGGAAAACTGGAATGGAAGTAACTTTACCGGAAAGATGTATCAAGTGATTGAGAACATCCCTAACGGTATTTATGAACTTGGCATTTGCGCATTTGCCAATGTTTTTAGCGAAGGTGCTCACTATGTTTATGCGAATACAGATAAGACTTATCTTACGCAGGGTGCTCCTACAGCCTATACGGTTCGTACTGTTGTGACAGGAAATAAGATTGAAGTCGGTTTGGAACAAACAGCTGCTGTGAACAACTGGATGGGTATTGATAATGTTTCGCTTACTTACTATGGTGACATTTCTCTTGAAGAGTATCAGCAGCAGTATGTTATAGCCAAGACTACTGCGGAAGAACTTCTTAAAGAAGCTATGTCTCCTGAAGCAGAGGGCATACTTAATGCTGCGATTGAACTCGGTGTTGACAATGAAGATGTTGCTTCATTGTCTGCTGCTATTGCGGCTTTGAACGATGCTATCATATCAGCGCAGCCATCAGTTGCACATTATGCTTCCAATAAAGCTGCCATCGATGCAAGATATGCGCTTCTGAACTCTACAAATGTCTATACTGCTGAGGCTTATGAAACATTCAAGGCTGCTGCTGACGACTACTTGGCAAAGTGGGAGGCAAGAGAACTTACAGAAACTGTAGTAAATCCTAACTCTGTTCAGGGATGGCATGCTGCTAATGACTATGATGATTTCTTGCTCTCTGCATGGGGTACGAAGGACTTTGATACGGATTTGTATATCAACACATGGTCAGTAGAAGGTGAAACTGACGGTTCTGAATTTAAAGTGCCATTCTTTGAATACTGGACTGGCGATGCCAATTCTTTGCCTGTTACTACAAAGACTGCTACCGTTGCAGGACTTGAAGCGGACAAACTCTATTCAGTATCTGCATGGGTACGTGTACGTATCAAGAATGGTGTGACAGAGGTTCCTGTTGGAATCACGCTTACTGCCGGAGACGGTACACCGGTTGATGTAACTAAAGGTCAGCAGGTCGGAGATTCACAGATGTATCTGATGAAGGCTGTGGCTAACGGCAAGACAGATGCAGAAGGTAATCTGGCAATCAGCTTCAATGTGGAGGAAGGCAATAACATCAGCTGGCTTGCTTTCAAGAATGTCAACTATGCTGAATATCATATTCCTTCTAATCTTGATTTTGCTGAGGGCATTTCTGTTGATAATGGTATCTGTACATACGATTATGATATGGAAAAGAACGGTACCACTTACTATGGTATGCTTGAAGTAGATGGCTGGACTGTTGCAAGCGAAAGCGGTAATGGTCGTGCAGCCGGTCTCTTTGCATACGGTTCAGAACATTGGTTGGGTGGCACTGGATACAATGCACCTGCAACTAATCCGGAAGGCGAAGCTGCTGGTAATGCACTGGGTGTGATTGGTGTATGGGGCGCATCTGCTCAATATTCGCAGAAGGTGACTCTTCCTGCCGGAAACTATGTGCTGACTATTCCTGTATATAATGTAGGAGGAACTGCAGCGACTGGTGAGAATCTTATCGGCTTCATCGCTGATAACGGAACTAAGTACTTGTCTCCGAACAAGGCATATTCTGTAGGTGAGTGGACCAATGAGATTGTTATGTTTACACTTGCAGAGCAGACTGAAGGCGTGTTGTCTCTTGGATTCAAGTCTTCGGGCGGAGGTTCTGGTTCTAATCCACATCTTTTCTTTGACAAGGTAGATGTTAAGACTGTGAGCGATGCAGAGTTTGTACGCATACAGCTTGTTGCAAAAATTGAGGTGGCAAACAAAGTGGTTGATGCGAAGGCTAATGTGGGCGATGGTATCTTCATGATTCCGACTACTGCTCTTGACACTTATGCGGCTGCTGTAGCAGCGGCTCAGACTGTGGCTGACAATACAGAAGCCACTAAGGAGGTGTATTATGCAGCCATTGAGGCACTTGATGCAGCTACAGAAGTATATGCAGCAACACCAGTGTCGACTCCTAAGGCTGACGCTGAATATACTATTAAGCAGAATGCTTCTGGCAACTATCTGACTCTTGGAGAAAAAGTGACGGTTGAGGCTGAGGCTGCTCCGCTCAAATTTGAGGCTGTTGGTGACGGTACTTATTACATTGCTGATGCTGACGGTGAGTATGCCGGTTATGCAGGAACAAACAAGTGGACTATGTCCACAACAGCTGAAAACAAGGCTGCATGGACAATCGCATCTATCGGTGACGGCTTGTACACAATAAAGGGTATGAATGGTGCTATCGCTACAGATAATACAGATGCCGGTTCTGAATGTTACGGTGACAAGGCTGCTGACAATGAGAAGGCTGCATGGGTTATCGAAGAAATCAAGTCTGAGGAAACTCACATGTATGTTATCAATGTGGATGTTGAGCGCGAGATTAATCTCGGTTATGAACCATCGATGAAAGCAACTGTTGATATGGCTGAGGTATGCGAGAAGCTTGGTCTGGAAACAGTTTCAGAGGAGAATGTTCGTGGTGTAAACCCTGACGGTACTTATATTGAAGGTGCAATGGCTGAATTTGATGGATGGCGCAATGCAGAAGGTACATTTGTTAAGTGGGGTCAGAGCAATAGCGTATGCGTGAAGTTCTATCCGACTGTTTCAATTGACAATATTGAAATCTGCACAGAGCCGAAGGATGAACCGGCTGAAGGCACTGTATATACTGCTGTATGGGCTGTGGTAACAGAAACAGACACTGTGGTTGTCAACACGAACATTACATTTGTGGCTCCTGTCGTAATAGATTATGAGATTGTGAAGACTATCACTGTAAATCATAATGAAGAGGCTGGAACAGATTATAGCGGAACTACTGCTAAGTTTGATGTGGCTGCCGTGACAGAGGCTCTTGGCATTGAATCTATCAGCGAGGCTGAACAGTACATTGTCAATGTTACTGACGGAAGCTTTGTGAAGAACACTACAGACGGTTGGCGTGCTCCAAACGGTGATGCTGCCGGTTGGGGAACAGAAGGCGGAGTATGTGTCAAGATTCAGGATCCGGCTTCGGGAATCATCGACTATATCGGATGTTTTGACAAAACTCATCAGGTTGGTGAAGTTTATACTGCTAAATGGGGATTCGTTTATGGCGGCAAGGCAGTTATAATTGATGTAGTGATTACATTCGTAGTTCCTGTAGGCATCGAAGGTATTGCTGCTGAGAATATTGCAAATGTTCAGTACTACTGTGTGAACGGTGCTGTTCTCGATGCTCCTCAGAAAGGTCTTAATATTGTTAAGATTACTCTTACTGACGGCAAGGTTGTGACTAAGAAAGTGCTTGTTAAGTAACTTCATATTTGGAAGTTATTTAAGCATATAAGTAAGGGGCATGTCAACCGACATGCCCCTTTTTATGTGAATCCGGAAAAGCGGATTTTGTTTTGCGAATATTTTGTTATTATAATTTCAGGTCAGTTGACTTGGTTTTGGGGTTCTCCTTCGATAAATGCTTTTACATTCTCCACACAAATATTGATGAGACGTTGCCGTGCTTCGTATGTAGCCCATGCGATGTGCGGAGTCAGATAGCAGTTCTTGGCAGACAGCAGAGGATTATCTGCTTTGGGAGGTTCTTCGGTGAGGACGTCAGCTGCGTATGCTGCAATGGTATGGCTGTTGAGAGCATCGGCAACATCTTGGTCGCAGACGAGAGGACCGCGTCCGGTGTTGATTAGTATGGCTGACGGTTTCATGGTGTGTAGGCGCGACGCGTTTACCAGATGCCGGGTGCTTTCTGTAAGCGGACAGTGTAGGCTGATGACATCGCTGCCGGTGAAAAGTTCTTCCATTGTTACACTACGTACACCTTCCGGAAGTTCTTCTTCACTCTTCGACGTGTATGCAATGACTTCCATATTGAATGCTAAAGCAATTTTGGCAACAGTCATTCCGATATTTCCAAGTCCGACAATTCCCATTCGCTTTCCTGCCAGTTCCGACAACGTGTGGTCAAGATAACAGAAATCTTGGTTCTTGCTCCAGCGTCCGTTGCGGTTTTCTTGGGCATAATGGTCTGTTCTGTTTACAATGTTGAGCAGATGGGAGAACACCATTTGTGCGACACTGTCAGTGCTGTAGGACGGAATGTTCGTGACTACGATGCTCTGTCGGCTTGCTACTTCAAGGTCAACAACA
This sequence comes from Bacteroidaceae bacterium, assembly GCA_017621515.1. GTDB lineage: Bacteria > Bacteroidota > Bacteroidia > Bacteroidales > Bacteroidaceae > RGIG8745. The sequence continues at coordinate 5,969 of JAGASY010000106.1, read as the reverse complement.
TTATATCCGGTTGCCAATACACCTATATACATAAGCCGTGGAAGCTGGTTGAGTACAGACGAATCAAGCACAACTTTGTTTGTAAGCACTATTTCCGCTCCTTTACAACGCGGTACAATTTGGTCTTCGGATGTACGGTCATACACTTCCACTTCTGCCAATGATTCGAGGGCAAACCATGATAGGTCGCCGGGATTGACGGTGAAGCCGTCAAGGATTACTATTTTCATATTCTTTAGATTTCTGATTTAATATTATGTGACATGCAAAGTAACACATTTTTATTGATTAGGATAAATAAAACATCTGAAATGTGGAGTTAATGTATTTGACTGTGGACTTTTTTCTTCTTTCTTTGAAATAAAGAACGTAAATTTGCGTTTGTTAAAGTAGCAGATGGAAAACAAGGGTATATACACGGAACTGGAGAATGACACGACATACGACCATGTCATAAAGTACACTGGGTTATTCGGTGGTGTACAAGGAATTACGATGCTGATGAGTATTGTGCGTAATAAAATTGCCGCTCTGCTCCTCGGACCTTCCGGCATTGCACTGGTTAGTCTATATAATAAGGTGATGAATCTGATTAATCAGTCAACGAATTTTGGTATATCCTTCAGTGCGGTGCGTCATGTGGCGGAGTTGTTTGATGTGGGGGATGAAAAACAAGTTGTTGATTTTGTGAATACAGTGCGGACATGGAGTCTGCTGACAGCCCTGTTTGGAATGTTCGTGTGTTGTGTGCTTTCACCGTGGATAAGTTTGTGGACATTTAAAAATTATGACTATACGTTTACTTTTTGTTTGCTTTCGCCTGTGGCAGCATCTATGGCACTGACTGGTGGAGAAATAGCCATACTTAAAGGTATGAAGCAGTTGAAGAAAGTGGCTATTATATCCGTGTTTGCTGCTTTTGCCACCTTGCTGATTTGTTCTCCTATTTATTTTTTCCTTGGAATAAAAGGTATTGTACTGTCGCTTGTGGCAGGAAATATAGCCGTGCTTTGTGTCCATTTGAGATTCTCCACAAAAGTGGTTCCGTGGAAAACTTCGATTCGGTCAATCAGCAATATCGCCAAAGGTGTACCTATGATAAAGTTGGGTGTGGCATACATCATTGCAGGCTTGTTCGGACAAGGGGCTGATTATGTGATAAGTACTTCCATATTGCGTATAGGGGAGCTTGCGGATGTGGGACTGTACAACACCGGATATGTAATGGCGGTGAGCTATGCTTCCCTTGTTTTCGTGGCTATTGAAGCAGATTATTTTCCAAGGCTTTCAGCGGCAGAGCATGATCTTGTCAGGATGAACCATACGGTGAACCAGCAGATGGAAGTCTGCGTACTTTTAATTGCACCATGTCTGATATTCTTTGTCGTTGCCATGCCTTTGATAATAGCTGTGCTTTATTCAGATGACTTCATGGCTGCGGTTCCTATGGCGATAAGCGCATCTTTTTTTATGTTCTTCAAGGCATTGACACTTCCTGTCGCTTATCTTCCGCTTGCTAAAGGAGATTCCAAGATGTATATGTTTACGGAACTTTTGTATGATGTGTTTATAGCTGTCATTGTTCCTCTTGCATTCAGAATGTATGGACTGGTAGGTGCTGGATGGGCATTGTCGCTGGGCGGGTTCTTCGATTTTGTCATCATACATGTATTTTATAGGTTGAAATACAAGTTCAAATTTAACTTTGCCCCTTTGAAGTTCTACATCATACAATTCGTCCTTTTTGTTGTGGCTGTGTATGTAGCATTGCAAATGATGGTGTTGTTCAGATGGTTGATAGGGATAACAGTGTTGTCTGTGTCGTTGTTTTTTTCATTCAGGGTGTTGCGTCGGGAAACCACTTTGATGAGTGAACTGAAAAACAAATTAGGAAATAAACTGAATTTTAGAAAGGGTAGGAGAGAATGAGTAAGATTACGGTTTTAACAGCGGTATATAATTCTGAGAAATATTTGCGTCAGTGTCTTGATTCCCTTTGTATGCAGACATTGAGAGACATTCAGATTATCTGCATTGACGATTGCTCAACGGATGATTCCATGACCATTCTTAAGGAATATGCAGATAGGGACAGCCGGTTCTGTCTCTTGCGGACAGAGCAGAACGTAGGGCAGGCTATGGCACGTAATTTAGGCTTAGGCTATGCCGACGGTGAATATATAACCATGTTGGACAGTGATGACTGGCTGGCGCATGACGCTCTTGAAAAAGCATACGAGGCTGTCACGACTGTGAAAGATGCCGATTGTGCCATATTCAGATTGATGCAGTATTACGAAGATAGCGGAGACATAAAACTATATGATAACAAGACCGATAAGACCATTCTTGATGGGGAGGAGGCCTTTCGTCTTAGTCTTGACTGGAGTTTGCATGGACTGTATGTCGTATCTTCGGAAATCCACAAGGCATATCCTTACGATACGTCCTGCCGTCTGTATAGCGATGACAACACAACGAGGATGCATTACTTGCATTCGAGAAAAGTAGTTATGTGTGATGGCGAATATTATTATCGGCAGCACTCTGCTTCAATGACGAATGCGTGTACCATTTTGAGGTTTGATTACATGGATGCAAATCTCAGTATGAAGAGACAGCTCGAAGAGGAAGTGAAGAAGGGAAACCTGCATGATGCGGAATATGTGCTTGACTTTTATGAGAATCACAGATGGTTGAACATTGTGGGTTCATATTGGCTCTTTTATCAGAATCGGAATAAGTTCACTTGTGCGGAGCGTGCAGAGATAGAAAGGCGGATCGCTATGCACCTGCAAACTGTCGAGAAACGGAGAATCAAATTCGGACAGAAAAGAAAATTGGGATATTATCCGTTTAAGTCATATCCGATGTTCAAGTTTGTGGAAAATTTCTATTTCCGTCTTAGAAAATGCCTGTATTTTATTAGAAGACGGCTTTAATGTTATTTTATAGGTTTGTGGATACTTTTTTTGAGTGTACTTGACTGTTCCCTGTTGTTGCTTAAGTGGGTTATCCGACAGAGAGGAGTCTGTCGAATAACCCACTTAAGTAGCAAGAGCTGGCTGTTGAGAACATTCTTGCTTAGTTCTCTCCCGACATGCTTCTATTATATTGCCGTATGCTCTTTCCGCCTTGGAATCTGTATGTCAGGTTGAACATTAACGAATGTGCTGCGTTTTTATTCACATTGATATGTTCATACGAACTCATGGCAACTGAACGGCTGATATTCTCGTAATAGCCCTTACAGAAAATCTTAGGAGAAATATATTGTATTCCAATATTCATGCGTTGCTTGAACAAGTCCTTTCCGATATACAATGCGATATAATCATGCTTTTGAGTGTTTTTTCCTTGTGCCGACACTCCGTATGCATTGTTCAGATTGTAGAGAACCTGCAAAGCCAGCTGATGCTTACTATTATAGTATTTTGCATGAAAAGAACCGTCGAATCCGTCATTGGAGTTCTTGTAGCTCATGTATTCCGCTCTCTTGTTCTCGTAAGTGACGGAAGTGCTCAGAGTCCAGTTCCCTATACGCTTATAGATGTAGAAATAGAGCCAGAATTCCTTGTAGCTTGTGTTCTGCGGCATGTTGGTGATGTAACGACCATATTCACCGGAAGGCAGGACACCTTCGCCCACATCTGTGATGTTTGCAAACAGGTTGGGGGAGTAGTTGTATCCGGCTTGTATGTTGAACATATTGAAGAAGTCCGCCCTGAGCTTGCATGAATGATATATCTGTGTCTTCAGAGCAGGGTTGCCGCCCTTCCAGTTAAGGGAGTCGGTGAAGAATCCGTAGTTGCTCACTTGGTCTAATTGCGGATATGCTACGTTGGCAGAGTAGTTGAACCGCATCCACAGCCATTTGTTCCAGCGGTGGTATAGCATTCCGCTCAGCTTGTACATCATGTTGTTGTCTTCGTAGTCTGCACTCTCGGTGTGTATATGCTGTGCTGAGGCACTGAAGTTGAGGTCTGTGTCTTCGTTAAAATGGTATGACATCCAAGTCCAAAATTCATTCCTCTTGTAGCTGTTCTCGCTTAGCAGGCAGTTTGTCATCCTGTCTTTCTGGCTGTAGTCCTTCCATGTGAAGTTATATCCGGCACTGACATAGTATTTACCGTCGAAGAAGCGTCTGTTCACCTCGCTCTTTGTCCATACGTAGTCCATGTGGTTTCTTTGATTCGTAGAAGAGACGAAGCCTGTGCTTTGGTGCATGTTCCTGTCGTATGTCCATCCGTCATTGATGTAGTTGAAGTCGTATGTATAGTTCCATGCTCCGCTGCGTCCGCGGTAGTACAGACCGAGCGTATGGCGCGTGCTGTTCACTCCGCTCTCCTGCTTTCTCACGATTGTGTCGCGTCTGTCATCTTCCAGCCATGAGCGTTCAATCCCTGCGCGGAAATAGTCGTCCGTTGCATCGGTGGAATAGTTGTATGAGCCGGAAATGGAATGATTCTTGTTGAACTGGTAGTCTAAGGCTGCGTAGGCATTATGGATGCGGAAATAATGAGCGGAAAGGGGAGAGAGGTTTGTTTCTTGTAATCCGTTCACATGGTTCACAGTTGTATTTTCGGCATTGTCCTTCTCGCTTTGGTTGTATCTGAAATTGTAGCTGCCCACGAGGTTCCATTTGTTCTTGGTATAAGTGAAAGAGGCGGACGTGTAGTTACTGGAAAAATTCTTCCCTTTTCCGTTCCCGTCTGTCGGTATCACCTCCGCGTGTTCAAAGGCATTTCCCTCATAGCCTTCATAGTTCGGTTTGGTGTGTAGGTTTATCAGCACGTCGTAATCGGCATATTTTCCCGAAGGGTTGGGCACGATATCTACTTTGTTGAAACGTAAGTGGTGCAGCTCCTTCACGTATTCAGCCGACTTTTCGATGCTGTCAACAAGGATGAGAATTTTCGAGGAACCGTAATAGGTCAGCCCGTTGTTCGAGTAGTCGCAGTCAATTCCGGGGATATTGCCCAGCATCTGTGCCGTGTTGCGTGCTCCTTTGCGCATGTCGCGTGTGATGCGTATCACGTCACGGTCGGCATAGTGGATAGTATGGCTACCCGTTACTACCACAGAATCCAATGTCCGTATGGCATAATACGGTGTGGTGTCCAGTTGCTGAATCAATGTGTCGGCATTACATTTCATTTGCCGTGTTTTAGCTTGAGTTCCAATAGTAGTGGCAAATATTGCCCAAAAAGCGATAAATAAAGTTCTCATAAATTGTAGATATTTGTAGTTTTATAATTTTATGGTTTACGAATCTGTTTTGCCTATATTAATACAAAAAACGTGCCATAAATCGTAAAGTGTTGATTATTAAGTGCAAACGAAAATGCGCTTTTGAGTGGATGTCAAAAAAATGGACAGTCGGTGTCAAAAAAGTTTACACTGAGTGATTCATGGATTACGGTTAGAAACTGTTCTAAATTTTAGTGATTGTTTTTGACAGACTCCTACTTAACACATGGGTAGTCTGTTGAAAACAACCACAAAAAAACACTCCCATAACAAAAAAAATTATATGAATTTTTTAACAAATTTATTTTGTGACAAAATGATATTGAACTTTGATAAATGGAATCATATATTACGTATTTGGGTGTATATGCTATCTTTTTGATTTTGTCAAATGTTAAAATCTCAAGCCTTCTGGCACGCGTCAAAATGAAGCGCGATGAACTTTTGTCGAAGAATGGGGATTCTACGCGCATTTCCCAAAGCCTCTGCGAATTGTGAAATAGTGTTTCATTTTGAATCGGTTCTTTTACATTTGTTTATCTTCTGCGAAGAGTCTTTTGAAAAAAGTACTAAGTTTTCAAATTTCCAGCGCACTGTCACCACTTTTTCAGCGCACTGTAATTTTATTTGCAGTGCGCTACAATTTTAAAAACTTAGAAGCTGTTTTGATTTCATTCGATAAATTTGTTAAGCATGATTTGGATGAATGCAAGTTGTAC
>JAGASY010000105.1 GCA_017621515.1 Bacteroidaceae bacterium | reverse complement strand
CACACTGTGGATTATAAAAACTACAATGTGGATTTGAGATTTCTTCGTACAGTTTTTCACTCCTCGCTGCACAGATATTTTTATTTTAGAGGGCATATCATAATTTAAATGTACCATCTAACATGTAACATTCCGTTACTATCGCTGCTTATTTCTTTGGTCTGAACTAAGTGGGGCTGAGTAATTACAAGCTACTGTCCGAATAGAAAGCAAGCATGAAGAAGCACAAAAAAAGTGCGTAAGTATGCAGAACTGCTATCAGCAGCTGCATAACTTACGCACCGGCTCTTCCCTAAGAATATATCAAACTTCGGAAAGAAGCACATTCAGAGGAGTTTATTTCACCACAATACGTTTAGCAACGCTTGTTCCATTTGTAGTCAGACGAACAATGTAAATACCATTGCCAAGTGACAAATCTATATTCTCACCGGTTGCCGATGCTACAAGCTGTCCTCCTACAGTATATACACAAACCACAGCATCAGCAGGCAAATTCTTCATAGAGAGTATTCCACCGGAAACAGTCAATCCACTCTTTGCAAATACAGCATTGATAGAAGTAACTACGCTTCCCTTGAATATATCGATGTCACGTTTGAGAATCTTCACAGCCTTGTCAATTTCGTCCTGCAAAGTAGAACTCAAAGCACCTTCACACTTTGCCACAGAAGCAGAAAGATAGTCGAAATCCTCCTGAGTGTAATTGCCCTCTTCTGTACCTATTACAGCACCGGCGAGCAACTGGTCTGCATAGTCAACGAGAGCCTGAAGTTCCGAATAGTCATTATCAACACGAGACTCATTAAACTCTTCTACAGCAAGCGTCAACTTATCTGCCATATCATCTACAGCATTCTGATTATGCGTATTGCTGCCCACTACAGATTGTGCTTCGTTCACTGCCGCTGCAAGCTTATCGAAAGCAGCTACAGGATATTTACCCGGACCGTCACCTTTCTCTGGTTCAGCCTTCTTCATTGCGTCATTAGCATCAGCAATCACACTCTTAAGAAGCGAGAAGTCAATCGTCACTTTCTGAGCCACAAAAGTCTTATTTGCAGCATCAAGCTCTGCCAAAGCAGCATCAATACCTTCTTGCGAAGTCTCTACATTATTATATATAGTCTTAGCAGCAGCCACAGCCTCACGGTAAGTATCGACAGCCTCAGCCGGATATTGTCCGTTGCAATCTCCCACTACCGCCGTAGAAAGCGTACCCTCCGCCATAGCGATAAGTGCCTTGAATGCAGCACGATCCACAGTGATTGCACTATTGCGGAATGTATCGCGCGCCTCTGTGAGAGCCACGATTGCCGCTTCTGCATCAGTTGCAGCCTCTGCAGCCTCTATCGCCTTAGAATAAGCAGCCTTGACAGCTTCTGTATATTGTCCTTTTTCTATGCCCACCACAGCTGCATCATATTCTGACTTGCACTCGGCAATAAGATTTTGTAAATATTCCGGAGCTACAGACTCTTCATGAGCCCTACCTTTATAAGTTTCTGTATCAATAATCAACTGTGCAGTGACAGCATCAAGAGTTTCCTGATCCACCGCCTTCTTTGCGTCAGTCTCCGCTTTTGCAATTACCGCAGCAAAAGCTGTAATGTCAGAAGCGAAATATTCGCCCGGATGATAGCCTTCCACCATTTCACCCTTAACAGCCTTCGCCTGTTCAAGAGCCGCTTCAAAAGCTTCACGTTCAAGAGGTATGTCCTCAGAACCGTCTGTCACATTCCAATGCGAATTATTTACGCTTGCTGCTTTGTCACAATAGATTGTACTACCATCATTTGTAGCATCACAACCAAGACATCCCTTTCCTGCCACATTCTGTATGGTGTACATCTTTTCTCCATACACTGAGATTATCCATTTCGCCTCATCCGAAGAAGCCTCACTGACCCACTGTGTGTCCCAAGCACTCGCCGTGCTTTTTGCAAGATAGGAGTCTGTAGCCAGATTCTTTATGTAATATGCACCAGCTATGTCGGAAGGGACAAAAGAGAACTTCTGTTCTGTTGTCTCATCCGTAGTGGCAAGTGTAGGCTGAGTGCTGCCCTCTCCTTGGTGAAGTGTATTATTGGAAACATGGATAATATGATATTCCACACCTTCTACCGGCGGGTTAATCTTGTTTGCATCAAATGCAGCCATAGCATCCAGCAACAAAGCCTTTGCAGCCGCATAATCGGTCATTTCCTGAGATGCAGCAATGGCATCACCGAAAGCCTTGTATGCTTCTGCTGAAATCATAAATGCTTTGACACCACATAATGCAGGATTTATTCCGTCATATTTATTCAAAGCATTCTCAAGCGTCTCCTCGAAATAGTACTGGTCGTCACGTTCCGAAACAGGTACAAACTTCTTGATGTTCCAGCAATTATTGCTACCCGTACCGTTCTTGTTTGAATATACACCTGCACCAGATGATGTCGCATCCGTACCAAGCACAGAACCACTTCCCATATTCTTCAACTGTATGAAAGTGCCGTAGTCAACCACTTGGAAAATAGCGTTTGCAGTGGTAAGGTCAACAGTAGAACTCGACTTCGTGTCCCAAGAGCCTTCACGATAAATATAAGTACCATCTTCAGCTTTAAGGTTATATCCCTTTGCCACAGCACCTTCTGGTGCCGGAACCAGTGTAAACACTTGTGCGAGAGACTCATCATCGGCATCAAATATCTTCACATATCCATTGTCACCTCCCGTAGTAAGATAGCGACCGCTATTATGGATGAGCGAATACTTGACACCTACAGTGAACGGAGGATTTGCCGAGTCACGGTACAAAGACTGTGCAGCAGTAAGCTCTGCATACGCATCATTCACTTCTTGCTGTGTGGAAGCTGTGGAAAGCATATTCTTTGCAGCATCAATAGCGTCCTGCAATGCCTTACGTACCTCCGCAGTATATTGTCCTCTTTCACTGCCCTCCTCTGTTGAGGTCAGCAACAGTTCCGCATCAGCAATGGCACCTTCAAGTTTGTCTGTTGAAAGTTCTGAAGAAAGTTCCACTTCTCCAAGGAAGAAACAGTCGAGACTTGTAGCAGAATTGAGCCATCCGAACTGTGCCACGCAATAAGGTTTTTCAGCAGTGAACACAGCCTGTGTCTGCACCCATGTATCGGCCTTATAATTGACAAGAGTTATCTGTGTACCGGCATCTGTAGCAGAATTGCCCTGACAAATCTTGCTGTATTGCGTATTGCTCGACATTCCGGAAGCCGTGCGCTTAGCCCAACAGCTGAACAGATAAGTCTTTCCCTCAGTAATCGCCCAGCCAGTTTTCATTGATTTCTCAGAATTACTTCCTGCACCACCAAGTGCAGACAAACAAGCCGTTCCGTCCGGTCCTTCTCCCGGAACAATGGCAAAGTTAGTCTCAGATAACGGACTTCCATTTCCTGCAGTCCAGTCCGTCAGTCCTTCATCAAAAGAAGGATTAGAGATAAGATTAGCTCCTCTCACAATGAAAACACCGTCATCAGTCTTAATCTTGTCACCAATCTGCGGGATATAATTCTGTGCGCTGGCTGCATAGGTACAGAAGCAACCGACAAGCGCAAACAGTACGCTTCGCATCAGTCTTTTTCCCGACGAAAAAAAGTTTTTCTCTTTCATCATAGCATTAATCTTTTTAGTTTGTAAAATTATTTAATATTAGAGTAATCACAACGGCAAAATTATATGTTTAGAACGAAAGAAAAAAGGTTTTAAAGTACACCATTCAGAAAAGATTTATTTTTCTACCCTTTTTACCGCTTTTCAGATAATACACCCTACATGAAGTAAAATAAAAACATCAGACCAAGCATTTTATCCATGCAAACTCTAATACGCGTATTCGAAAAATTCCACCTAAATAAGCTCTCAAACCACGTTTTTTGAGTTATTTTACCAATAATTCTACCTCATTTATCATCCTGTATGAAATTACAGACATATTTTATGCCTAACTTTGCGGCATAAGACACCCATAAAAAGCACAAAAAAATGAGAAAAATATTAAGAAAGGCATTATTCATACTTTTTTTGTTCTGTGCCTATAGAAGCATTTATGCAAACACAATATCCACAGAAAAATCACCACACAACAACTATGCAGACAGCATATTCCAGAACATAGAAATATGCCGGTTCAATAAGAACTTCGGGGAAATCCAAACCATACATCAGGACGAGGAAGGATATATATGGATAGGAACAAGACTCGGACTATACCGTTATGACGGCTTTCAGGCGAAACGGTATAAGAACAACTTCAAACGTCCGACATTACTCTCATCAAATAAGATTAATTGTCTCGGGGATGCAGACAACCAGCTATGGATTGGCACAGACAAAGGTCTGACCCGAATGAACCTGAAAGACGGAGACAGCAAGCAATATCACTTTGACGATTTCTCCAACTGCGACTATGTAAGCCGTCTGCTCATCACAAAGTCTGCGGATGGAAAGATGAAACAAATGTGGGTGGGAACAGAAGGCGGACTGTACCTCTACAATCCGGACACCGACAGCTTCACATTCATGTGCGACCAGCGCGGAAATTCCAAAGTACCGCATTGCGCCATCAAATCACTCATTGAAGACCACAAAGGATACATCTGGATTGGAACATGGGACAAAGGACTGTTCCGCTACAATCCTCAGACCCGCGAGTTCTATACCATGCCGAAATTCAACGACATCAATTCTGCCCAAGTGGTATTTGAAGACAAACAAAGCCGCCTGTGGGTAGGCACATGGGGAAAAGGCATCTACCTTATACACAACCCGCACGACACGAACAAGCCACTGAAGTTCAGTAATTTCATGGTTGAAAACACTGAAGGCATACTGAACTCTAACATCATCTACTCTCTTACAGAAGATCCTTACACCGGACTGCTGTGGATTGGCACACTTCAAGGACTCATGTTCTATGCCAACGAACAGTTCCACAGAATCCCGACAGACAAACTGCCATCACCTACATTCTTCAACATCGGAGCAAGCGCATTGCTACGCGACCGAAGCGGAAATATATGGATTAATGCGTCATCCACAAGACTCGCATCTGTTTCCGTCTGCCCGAAGAACTTCACCAACCACACCCTGCCACAACCGCTGCAAGAATCGGACATCATAAACTGTATCACTTATGACCACGGAGGGAATGTATGGATTGGTCTCGAACGAAACGGCATCATGTGTACCAACCGAAAAAGCGGCGCACAAGCTTTTACGAAGAACATACCGGCAATGAAAGGATTTCCCTTCCCATCGAAAGTGAACAGTATATACGAAACGAAAGACAGCTGCCTGCTAATAGGGACAACAACTGGCGGCATGATAAGAATCAGCAAGGACAAGCAACATGCTACGGTGAACAACAAAAGCAATACACCGTGGCTTCCGGACAACTGTATATATACCTTTACCGAAGACTCTTCAGGCAATCTGCTTATCGGAACATGGCAAGGACTGTGCATCCTGTACAGTAACGGCAAGGGACTTACATTCCGAAGTGAAGCACTCAAGGAACTTGAGCCGGCACAGGTGCGCCACATTATGCTGGGGCATGACGGAACTATCTGGTTATCTACAAAAAACAAAGGTATCATACGAGTCAGAGGCGATGTACACGATCCTTCGTCGCTGCGGATGCATATCTACAGTAGTCCGCTCGACACCGAACTGCAAATATCCGAAGCTAACAAAATGCTGCAAGACAGCAAAGGACGCATTTGGGCATGTTCACTGGAAACCGGACTTATGCTCTACGACAAGAAGCGCGACGGATTTGTATGTGTCAACCGTCAATACGGTATCCCAGACGATGACATTTGCAGTATAGAAGAAGGAAAAGACGGTAACTTATGGATTTCATCGCGACAAAACATCATGTGCCTCCAGCTAAAAAAGGATGGTAGTTTCGCGCGACTCCGCTATATTCCCAACAGCAATGATTCTGACGGAAAATATTTCGGAAAGGGAGTGTCATGCCAATACGGCAACAAAGAAATATGTTTCGGAGGGGCAGGAGAATACACCATCGTCACAGACAAGCAACTCACGACACAAGAGGAACACAACAGAGAAGCAAGCATCACCGACATAAAAATATTCAACACCTCCCTCGAACTGCTTCCAGCAGACGAGCGTAGCAAAATTTCAGAACTTCTGCCTCCATACACAGACAACATCAAGTTGTCACACTCACAAAACGACATTACCATCGAATTCTCATCGCTGTGCTACAACCATCAGCAAGAAAGCAGATTCGCCTATATGCTTGAAGGACACGACAAAGAATGGGTGTATCTTGAAGCGGGACAGCACTCTGCCTATTTCAGCAACCTGCCTCCGGGCACGTACGTTTTCCATCTGAAATCAACAGATACAAACGGTATATGGTACGACAACACCAAAAACATCAAGATAACCATATTGCCTCCATTGTGGCTGCGCTGGGAAGCTATCGTGCTCTACATCATTCTACTTGCTGCAATAGGCTATTTCCTGTTGCGCCATCTGAAACAAAGGGAACGGCAAAGACGTGAACTGCAACTCGCCAAGCTGTCAAACGAAAAGATTGAAGAACTGAACCACAAGAAGCTACAGTTCTTCACGAACATCACACACGACCTGATGACTCCGCTGACCGTCATTCAAGCCACAGTCAGCGAACTGGAAATGGAATGTCCTCAGAACGCAGAGTCCTGCCGTCTCATACAGAACAACCTCAATCGACAGATGCGTCTGCTACAGCAAATATTAGAGTTCAGAAAGGCTGAGACCGGCAATTTGCAGCTGAAAGTATCGAAAGGCGATATTGCCGCTTTCTGCCAAAAGGAGATTGAAAGTATAGCTCCGCTGATGAAACACAAGAAACTACATTTATCTTTACTATGCTCACCGGAGCATATCGTCGGATATTTCGACTCCGACGCACTCGACAAGATACTGTACAACCTGCTGTCCAACTCCACCAAATACACAAAAGCAATGGGATTTGTACAGACCACACTTACCTACGATGAAAAAGAAGGGTTCATTAAGCTGACTGTCAAAGACAACGGTCAGGGCATACCTGCCAGCAAACAAGCCAACCTGTTCCAGAGATTCTACGAAGGCGAACACCGTAAATTCAAAACTTACGGCACAGGTATAGGTTTGTCTCTCACCAAAGACCTCGTAGATTTGCACCACGGAACCATTGATGTCCAAAGCAAAGAAAACGAAGGAACGACATTCACCATCACGCTGCCTATCGAAAAGAAATTCTTCACAGAAGAAGAAATCGACGACAGTCCTCAGTATATAGAGGAGGAAGAGAGTTTGAACGAAGAAAACGAACATACCACTGCAAGTGCATCGGCAAACCCTCTTGCTACCGGACAGACCAATGAGGCGACTGAGACGAATAGCACACCGAGACTCCACACCCTCCTCATCGTGGAAGACAACGAAGAACTCCTCACCTTGATGAAACGTCTCCTGCAAAACAGCTATCACGTCATCACCGCTTACAACGGTGCGGAAGCCATTGAAATCATGGAGAATGAAAAAATAGACCTCATAGTCACCGATATCATGATGCCTATCTTAGACGGCATCGAGCTGGTTCGTCATTTGCGCTCCACTCCAAAGTTCAACAACTGTCCGATTATCATGCTCACAGCCAAACGAAACGAACAGGACAGAGCAGAAGCATACGATGCGGGAGCCGACGCTTATATCACCAAACCGTTCCACCTATCCGTACTTCAAGCACGTATCCAGAATCTGTTGCTGCGCAAAGACAAAATCATCAGAGACATGAGGAATAAAATATTCGACGGACTTGGAGAACTTGAGATTACGGACTTGGACGAAGAGTTCATGAGGAAAAGCATAAACTGTGTCAACAAGCATTTGTCTGACCCGAACTTCGAACCGCAGATACTTGCCGATGAAACTGACACCTCAAGATCCACACTCTACAAGAAGCTGAAAGCACTCACAGGCATGAGCACCTCCAGCTTTATACGCAACACGCGCATGAAAGCAGCACGAGATATTGCGCTTGCAAATCCAAACATCAGAATATCCGATCTCGCATATTCCGTGGGATACAACGACCCTAAATACTTTTCACAATGCTTCAAGAAAGAATTCGGCATGATTCCATCGGAGTATATCAAGATGAAGTTAGAAGGGAAAGAAATAGAGAACAAGGCAGAGGAATAATATTTTTTGTGTTGTTTACACGGAAGTGGATGTACTCACAGACTCCTCCAGCAGTTTAAATGGGTGTATTTACAGACTCCTCCGTCGCTATCGCGCCACCTCCCCTAACAGCTACTCTTTGTACACATTTTTATGGTTTAATTAATTAATTGATTGTCAATCAAATAGTTGTGTATTTCAAGAAAAATCAGTATATTTGTATATGTATTCAAATATATTTTTGACGGTATAGGCAATGACGCTCGCAT
>JAGASY010000104.1 GCA_017621515.1 Bacteroidaceae bacterium | reverse complement strand
GACGACAGTGCGCTACAAATTCGCGCGCTTAGTAGATTGGAGAAATTTTCAGTGTAGATTTTTTGAAAATGCGCTGGGAAGCGAGAAAAAAGACAGCGAAGTTTGCCTCAAATGTTAAGAAGTGTATAATTTCTGTTTTGGAAGAGTGTCTGAACAGAAGCTGAAATGTGAATAAGTTTTTGGGGCGATTTGAAGGGGAAAACGGCAAAGTTAGTTATAACACACTAATAATCAGCAGATTACTAAAAGCACTCAGAAATCTCAAAAGATTGCGTCCAACACGATTTTTTGAGCGTTTTGAAAAATTTTATATTTAATTGATTATCAATCGCTTATCTCAGTAGCAAAATTTTCGTCTTTTCATCGCCGGCAAAAAATCGCTCGAAATGTTAAATTTTCATTTTGGGCGAAAATATCATTTTGTCATTTTGAAAAAGTCGGTTCTGAGTGAGTTTTTCAAAATGACAAAAAATATTTTAAGCATATATATTCAAATATTATCCGGACAGAGAGTCTATGAATATCCCTGCATAATTAATTTGCTGAAAATGTAACGAAGTATTGTTCTATAAATATTCCAAGTGCAAAAGTCCGAAATGTCAAAGCTTTTGTCTAATTTTGCATTTTATATATACAAAAAGAAAAATGGCTGATAATTTTGACATACGTGAAGAACAATATCTGTCGGCGAAAGAGAAAGATTTCGAGAACGCATTGCGTCCGCTGAGATTCGACGATTTCAGTGGACAGTCGAAAGTGGTGGAGAATCTGAGTATCTTCGTGGAAGCAGCAAAATATAGGGGAGAGCCGCTCGACCATACTCTGCTGCACGGACCTCCGGGACTTGGCAAGACCACGCTGTCGAACATCATCGCCAATGAACTCGGTGTAGGATTCAAGATTACGTCAGGTCCGGTGCTCGACAAGCCGGGCGACCTTGCCGGTATCCTCACGTCGCTCGAAGAGAACGATGTGCTGTTCATCGACGAGATACACCGCCTGTCGCCCATTGTGGAGGAATATCTCTACTCCGCTATGGAGGACTATCGCATTGACATCATGATAGACAAGGGTCCTTCTGCACGAAGCATTCAGATTGACCTGAATCCGTTCACTCTCGTTGGAGCCACCACACGAAGCGGACTTCTCACAGCTCCTCTGCGTGCGCGCTTCGGCATCAACCTGCATCTGGAGTATTACGATGCGGAGGTGCTCACCAAGATTATCCTCCGTTCAGCGGCACTTCTCGGTGTCCCTTGCGACTTTGATGCAGCAAGTGAAATTGCGGGACGAAGCCGCGGTACTCCGCGTATTGCCAATGCGCTGCTGCGCCGTGTACGCGACTTCGCACAGGTGAGAGGCAACGGACGCATCAACCTGCAAATCGCTCATGTCGCCCTCGAAGCATTGAACATAGACAAGTTCGGACTCGATGAGATTGACAACAAGATTCTGACAACCATCATAGACAAGTTCAAGGGAGGTCCTGTCGGAGTTGGTACTATTGCCACTGCCATAGGCGAAGACAGCGGCACTGTAGAGGAAGTATATGAGCCGTTCCTCATAAAGGAAGGATTCATCAAGCGCACTCCGCGAGGAAGAGAAGTCACAGAACTGGCATACAAACATCTGGGACGTTCCATCTATTCCGACATGAAAGACGGCATGGGAAGTCTTTTTTAACTCTTATGTTTTAATCAGGCTTCTCCGTCCTTTTTACAGACTCCTTCGTGTGTCTTTGTTTCCACAGACTCCTCCGTCGCTACGCGCCACCACCCCTAACTTAGGGGAGGAGCCGAGTTACCGTATTGGGTGTCAGAGCTATACATCCACATCATAGTCTTTCCAAGGTGAGGTATATAGGCTCCTCCCCTAAGTTAGGGGAGGTGGCGCGTAGCGACGGAGGAGTCTGTCGAATACACCCACTTAAACAAAATAACATGAGGAGTCTATGGAAACAACCACAAAAGACACACAGAGGAGTCTGTCAAATACATTCCACACAACTATCACAAATAAATTCAAAAAAGATGGCAAACTTAAAATCATTGGCAAAAGACACTGCCATATATGGGTTGAGCAGCATCATCGGACGCTTCCTCAACTATCTGCTTGTTCCCCTCTATACCGCCAAACTTGCGGCTGAAAGCGGCGGCTATGGTGTTATCACCAATATCTATGCGTATGTAGCCCTCATACTTGTACTGCTGACATTCGGCATGGAGACAACCTTCTTCAGATTTGCAAACAAAGAGGGAGAAGAACCGGACACGGTATATACCACCACACTGATGATGGTAGGCACATTGTCATTGGCATTCGTCGTGGCGGTGCTCAGCTTTCTCGGTCCGATAGCATCGGCAATGGGCTATGCCGCTCATCCGGAATATATAGGGATGATGGCATGTGTAGTGGCGATAGATGCCTGTCAGGCAATACCGTTCTCTTACCTGCGATACAAGAAGCGTCCCATCAAGTTCGCCGCTTTGAAACTGTTGTTCATCGTGATGAACATCCTTCTGAACCTTCTCTATTTTGCCGTATTCCCTTCTTTGTATGCAGAATATCCGGAAACCATCGGAGCCGTGTATAATCCCGAGATAGGGGTGGGCTATGCTTTCAGCATAAATCTTGTCTGCACGGCATCTATCACGTTGTTTTTCATTCCGGAACTCTTCGGTGTCAGATGGAAGTTCGACAAGAAACTTATGCGCCGTATGCTCTCCTATTCATGGCCGATACTGATACTGGGTTTGGCGGGCATACTGAACCAGACCGTTGACAAGATGATTTTCCCGAAGGTATATGGAGACACACATGAAGGGACTGTGCAGCTCGGCATATACGGCGCGTGTGTGAAGATTGCCATGATTATGGCAATGATTACACAGGCCTTCCGGTATGCCTACGAACCTTTCGTGTTCGGACAGAGCCGCGACAAGAACAAGGGAGAGACATACGCGGTAGCCATGAAATATTTCATCATATTCACCCTGTTAGCATTCCTGTGCGTGGTAGGATATATGGATATTCTGAAACATATCATCGACCGCAGCTATTGGGAAGGACTGCGTGTCGTCCCTGTCGTCATGGCGGCGGAAATCATGATGGGCATATACTTCAATCTGTCTTTCTGGTATAAACTGATAGACAAGACAATCTGGGGCGCATGGTTCTCCATTGCCGGCTGCGCCGTGCTCATCACCGTGAACGTATTGTTCATACCGAAGTATGGATATATGGCTTGTGCATGGGGAGGCTTTGCCGGATATGCCACCTCTATGCTGCTGTCCTATTTTGTTGGGCAGAAGAAGAACCCTATCAACTACCCGCTCAAGAGCATCGGAGTGTATGTGCTCATCACCATCCTCTTTTTTGCGGTAATGGAACTGCTTCCCGACTCATGGACACCGGCTGTGCGAATTGCGATAAACACGGTTCTCATACTATTGTTTGTTGCACACATCATGTATCACGACAACCCGCTCCGTCACAGAAAATGACCGATTCAAGCCGACAAAACTGAACCAATATTCAAAATTCAAATAAATGAAAAAACTGATTTTATCATTATTAGCCTTATTATCCCTCCTTCCGATGAAGGCAGACGAAGGTATGTGGATGATTTGCAATCTTTCGCAGCGTACAGACAGCATTCTGAAATCGCTCGGGCTCGAACTGACACAGGAAGAACTGTACAATGCGGACGGACCTTCGCTGAACAATGCAATTGTCATGTTCGGCGGCTTCTGCTCCGGTGTAGTGGTCAGCAATGAAGGACTGGTGTTCACAAACCATCATTGCGGTTTCGGCGCCATTCAAGACCATTCTACTCCGAAGCACGACTATCTGACCAACGGATTCGTGGCAAAAAGTCTGAAAGACGAGTTGCCGAATCCGGATTTGTACGTAGCGTTCCACTTGCGTACTGTGGATGTCACGGAGAAAGTCATGAACGGTGTCACACCAGACATGAGCGAAAGTCAGCGCACAGCCATCATCGACAGCATCAGCAGCAAACTTATCGAGGAGGTGGATGACACGACAAATGCCATCTATTCGGAAATAAACGCTTTCTACAAGGGAAGCAAGTATTACCTTTCCGTCTATCAGCGTTTTGACGACGTGCGCCTTGTCTTCGCTCCGCCACAGAGTCTCGGCAAGTTCGGAGGAGACACCGACAACTGGATGTGGCCTCGCCAGACCTGCGACTTCAGCGTTTTCCGCATCTATGCCAACAAGGACAACAAGCCGGCTGTCTATGACAAAGAGAATGTGCCGTATCACCCAGTGCGCTATGCTCACGTGTCGCTTCAAGGCTATCAGGAAGGCTCATACTGCATGACGCTCGGCTATCCGGGTTCGACAGACCGCTATCTGAGTTCTTACGGAATAGAAAACGAGATGCGCACCACCAACGATTTGCGCATTCAGGTGCGCGGAGTGAAGCTGGACATTCTGAAGAATGCGATGAGCAAGAGCGATGCCATACGCATCATGTACGCATCAAAATATGCCAGCAGCTCAAACTACTGGAAATACTCAATCGGTCAGAACAAGGCTCTTGAGAAATTAGGAGTCATCAACGAGAAACAGACTTTGGAGAATGAGTTCAAGAACTGGGTTGCAGCCGACAATGCGGCACATTCACAGTATGTAGGCATACTCGACACGTTGCGTGCACAATACGCAGAGAACTTCAGCAAAAGCTACAGCATGATGCTATGGCAGGAATCGTTCTGGAGCGGCTCTGACATCTTGAGCTTCGTCATTCGCAACATGATAGGCAAAACAAACAACAATGACGACTTCAAGAAGAAGGTGGAAAAGGCATACAAGGACATTGATGTGGAGACTGACAAGCATGTATTTGCCGCACTTCTCAGAAACTATGTGGAACATGTTCCTGACACAGCTTTTCTTCCGGCATTCTATGCAGACATACAGAACAAATATAACGGAGATTGTGAAGCCTATACCGAAGAACTTTATTCAAAAACAGTTTTCACAAAACCGGAAGAACTGGCAAAAATTGAAGAAATGTCAGCAGTGGGCAATGATTCGATGATTGAAATTGCCGGTGACATAGTTGCCTCACTATTTAAGATGTATAACATGAAAAGCCCTTATTCTTACGAGAGAAAACTCGGAGAAGGAATACGTGCTATGAACCATGAGCGTGAATATTATCCGGACGCAAACTTCACCCTGCGTATGAGCTACGGCATTGTGGAGGGCTATTCTCCATCCGCGAACTTGAAATATGTTCACTACACGCTTCCAAAGTCGCTTACGGATAAATATGAGAAGAATCCTGACAACGACGATTACACGTTGCTGCCAAAAGTATATAAATGGTTGAAGAAAGGCAAATTCGGCAACCGTTATGCAGACAGCCGAAACGGTGAGATGCAGTTGTGCTTCCTGACCAACAATGACATTACGGGAGGAAATTCCGGTTCCGGTATGTTCGATGGAAAAGGGCGACTGATAGGTCTTGCCTTTGATGGTAACTGGGAAGCCATGAGCGGTGACTTGAAGTTTGACAACAACATGCAACGCTGCATCGGTGTGGATATCAGGTATGTTCTTTCCGTCATCGAAAGCTATGGAAAGGCGAAACGTCTGATTAACGAACTGACATTGGAATAAGAGCCGGTCAGACTTATTTGTTACAACTGGTATAGTTATAATGAGAGACTCCTCCATTGCAGCAGCGATGGAGGAGTCTCTCATTGTATAATCATCAGTGAAAAGAGTAGCTTCAAGGCTACATCACCATTTGGACGAGCCTTAAATCAATAGATAAGCAAGCCTGCAAGCCCACAAAGTATAATCATAAGTATGGGATGAATCTTAAACAGTCGGGTTCCGACAAACGAAAAGAGAAAAATAATCACACTCACGACAAAACAAAACATATTTTCGGACGGATTTCCGAAGTTCTCCGGTGACATGAGCAAGATGGCAGCGGCGGCAATAAGTCCCACAATAGCCGGACGAAGTGCCGAGAATATATCGTTTACAGGCTTTGAACTGCTATGTTTGAGCAGGAAGCGACTGATGGAAATCATCAAGATAAAAGGCAGCCACAGTATGCTGAGTGAAGCAAGCAGAGCACCGAGAATTGCCGCCCATACGGGATAGCCGGCATTGATGATTGCCGTGTAGCCGGTATAAGTGGCGGCATTTATGCCAATCGGTCCGGGAGTAGTCTGACTGATGGCAACAATATCTGTGAACTCAGTGGTGGTCAGCCAGTGGTGCTTCTCCACTACCTCATTCTGAATAAGGGAAAGCATGGCATAACCGCCGCCGAAATTAAAAATTCCAATCTTTGAAAACACGTAGAAAAGTTGAAGAAATATCATTTGTTTCTTTAATTGATAGATTAATGGTTTAAGGAAATTACTTTCCGGATTTCAGTCTGCCGTATATATATCCTCCTACTCCTGCCACAAGGATGATGTAAATAGGAGAAACTCCGAATGCGCTAATAAGCAATACCGACACTACTGGTATCCAGATATTGCGGCGATTAATTTTTGCTGTGCGCGCCATAGAGAAACACGGAGCGGCTATTAATGCCACCACAGCAGGACGTATGCCACGGAATATCTTCTCTATGTAGATATTGTCATTGAAAGCATGAAAGAACATGGCTATGAGCAGGATTGCCACAATGGAAGGAGCTGCCACGGACAAAGCACCCACAATGCCTCCTTTGATACCACATAGTTTGTATCCTATATGGCTTGCCATATCTATGGCAAAAAGTCCGGGTGTACTCTGTGCCACCACCAGAATATCCATGAATTCTTCTTTGTCAAGCCATTGCTTGTTGTCAACTACTTCTTTTTCCATAAGCGGCACCATAGCATAGCCTCCGCCAAGCGTGAATCCGCCAATCTTGGAGAAAGAAACAAACATTTCTTTATATATACCCATGTATGAAAAGTTTAATTATCAAGAAACCAAAAGAGATAAAACAAGAGAAGCAGAACAATTACAATTCTGCAAATCGACCAAAAGCACAAACACAGTTTACTTAACTTTTGACCTTAGGCTTATTCTCGTTCCGGAACTGGCTCGGACTCGTGCCATAATTCTTTCGGAACACCTCACGGAAATATTTCGGATCGCAGAAACCACACTTTTCCGAAATCTCCGTAATCGAATACTGAGATGAAAGCAACAGTTTCTTGGAATGCTCAAGACGGCGCAAACGAATGAAGTCAGCAGGAGCATAACCGGTAAGAGATTTTATTTTGTTATAGAAACTGGTACGGCTCATGTATATCTCCGTACAAAGCGTATCTACATTGAAATCGCCATTACTCATTTCCCGGGAAATAATGCTGTTCACATCCGTTATAAACTTCATATCAAGTTCATTCGGCTGAACAGAAATCTGGTGCTCATCCGTGTTCTCAGCACTTGCATTCAATGTATCAGCAAGCTGACGGACATTCTCTGCTGTCGTATTCTCTCCTATACCAGCATACAGTTGACGCAAATTCTTTCTGTTGGCAATTACGTTATTGATAAGAGCCTTCAGCACCTCTGTGTTAAACGGTTTGGTAAGATATGCGTCCGCCATAGTGGAAAGTCCAGCCACTACACTGTCTCTATCGACAAGAGCTGTAAGCAGAATAACGGGAATATGACTGGTTTCTACTTCACTCTTCAGGTTGCGGCACAATTCGTCACCACGCATCTTAGGCATCATCACATCACTTACAACAATGTCCGGATTCAGGAAGCGCACTTTGTCGTATGCCTCCTGACCGTTCACAGCTGTATGCACGGTATAATCCTCAGACAACACATCACTTATAAATGTACGTAAGTCTTTATTGTCCTCGACAACAAGAACAACAGGGGCTGAAGCCGGAGCATTATGCACTTTTACAGATTCCTGTTTGGCAACTTCGCCCATATTCATCGGGAATGTAAGCGTAAATGTCGTTCCTTTCCCTTCTTCACTCACAAAAGATATGTTGCCTTTATGTTCTTGCACAAGACGTTGGACAAGATGTAGTCCCACTCCAGTTCCGGCGGCCTGTTTGTCGGCATTACTTGAACGGAAATACATCTCTGTCAGCCTTGACTGCTCTTCTGCGGGAATACCAATACCATTGTCTGATACACTGACTGACCAGCTTTCCTCTGTGGCACGACAACAAACCTCTATAGAACCGCCTTCCGGTGTATATTTAAGAGCATTATTGATAATGTTCTGTATAATACTGTCCATTCTGCTACGATCCATCCACACTTGTATATCAAGCGAGTTAGAAGAATAAATCAAGGTGAGCTTTTTTGTCTTTGCATAAAGCTGGAACGGAATCATCAATTCCTGCATATAACTATTGAGATCCACCTGCGATAATTCAATCTTCATATTGTGCATCTTCAAACGCTCCACATTAAGAAGGTCTCCCGTAAGAATAAGCAGGTCATTTGCGCTGCGCATAGCTATCTGCATATTCTTACGTCCTTTGTCAGAAAGATTCTCATTGCGAGAAATCTCTTCCAAAGGCGCTTTTACAAGAGTAAGAGGAGTACGTATCTCGTGAGCTGTCTGAATAAAGAAATTGACCTTGTCTTCTGCCATACGACGTTTATTCTTATATATGAGGAATATATAGACGGCATATACTATGGCAAGCACCAACAATATATACACAATTATGGCAGGCAAAGAGCGCCACCACGGAGGACTCACCTTTATGGTAATGACGCGTTCCTCTATCAACTGGTAATCAGTGCCGTTATATGCTCTCACAATTAAACGGTACTTGCCAGAGTTCAGCAGATATCTTATCAAACGGTTGCGTGAAAGTGCAGTCCACGTTTCTCCAGAACCTTCAAGTCGCCATGAATAAAGAAAAACATGAGGTATATCATAGTTCAAGTTACTTACCACCAATGAGATTTGCCTTTCATCATAGTCCAAATCCAATTTGTTAAAATCGAGTCCGGCATTTTGTTTCACACCGCCAATACGAAGATTCGAGAATATCATTTTCGACTGCAACACATTTGGCATACGTACACTGTCAGGAAACTCTATCACACCATCGTATGTACCAAATAATATTTGCCTTCCGGAAGTATAAAGAATAGAGTTCTTGCAGAAACCATTGTCAAGCATTCCTTGGGAAGCCATCCAGTTTGAAAAAGAATTCTTTTCCGGATTAAATCTGGTGATTCCCTGGTCAGTACTCATAATGACAGTCTGCGCCGAATCTTCTACAAGAGATAATATATTATTTGACAGCAAGGCACTATTCGCAGAAATATAATTGTCAAAGCCTATACCATCCTGTTTACTTCCAGCTTTCTGTACAAATAGACCGGCATCAGCTGTACCTATATATAGGTCTCCATTCTTCGTAGTCAATACAGCATTAATATCCAAACAATTGGCCGGCAATGGATATCTGGTTCTGCTCCCATCATTTATGTCAACCACATACAATCCATCAAGAGTAGCATGCCAAAAATGCTGTTCATCCTTGTATGCCAAAAGTACAGAACTCGAATTCAGAGGATATGCCTTATATTTTCTATTGTCCCAATCCATTCTCACCAACTTACTCTTTCCAGCAAACCACAATATACCATTGGCATCTTTGTAGATGCTACGTATCCGATGAGCAGAATTGGCTTCAATGTCAAAATATTTTGGACTAATAATCTTATAGTTACCGGTAGCTTTATCTATTATGATACTACCGCTCATCAATCCAGCCACAATCATAAGTCCCGGATGCACCTCACATATACTCAACAAGATAGGAGAGAATTGTTGATTGTCTTTCAGATAATGTCTCCAACTTCCGGTTCTGACATTATGACAGCTTATACCGCTACTTGTAACATACCAAATATCCCCTTCACTATCTTCAAGCATAGCCCTCACAATACCGGGCAGAAGAGACTGTGTATCACCTTTCGTATGTATATTATGCTTAAATGTAGGGAGCGACATATTATAGCAACATACCCCATACGGATAATTCGCCAGCCAGATACGTTGATTCCCTACTTCAGAGAACATACTCATTACCACATTACCTCGTAGTCCCGGTTCGTCATTAGTACCAAAATGCAAAAACTCATCAATTAAACATGTGGACATATTAAATTTGAACACTCCCCTACCTTCTGTCGCCACAAGCAGATAATCAGAAGAATCAAAGAAATATTGTATGTCAGTAATGTGAATATCATATATCAGGTACGAGATATAAGCATCCACCGCCCCTGTCTGTAAGTTAATTTTATAATATCTACTCTTCTTGTCAAAAACGATTAATTCGCCAGTACTCTTGTTTACAACCAAACGTTCGGCAACAATGCACCCCACTCTCGACGGTACATCAATCGTAGTGACATCGTTCTTTACATCCTGCTTTTTCCAATTTATGATTCCATCAATATGCTTATCACTCCATTTCCCGCCATCACATTCTATGATAACAAGTCCTTTTTCTGTTCCTATGATATATTTATTATCGCCTATTGCGCTTCCACATGTTATGTTTGCAATAGATTTAATCGACAAATCTATTTGCTTTTTATTTTCAATATCAAATAAAAACAATTTGTTTCCATTTGACATCCAGATACGATTATACTCATCAAGAAAAAGAAAAGAAACACCTTTCTTCTCCAATCCCGACAGCGATATGTAATCAAAGCGTCCTGTTCCTTTATTATAATAGCATATCGATTTGCCTTCCGTGGTACCAACTTGCCAAATATCACCGTTGTTATCCGACAAAAGATGGAAAGCAGAACTGGAACCTATCGGTCGGTTGGCGGGCTGAAGAGGAAAATGGATGAAATCGAGACCATCAAATCTATCAACACCTCCACTCGACAAGAACCACATGAACCCATCCTTGTCTTGAACAATAGAATAAACATTGTTATTATTCAGACCCTCCGAGGTTGTTATGTTCCGGTACACTTGTGATTCCACTAAAGAACACCGTACAACGAATAGTATTATAACCAATAACAGTCTGCGCATGAGATTTGTGATTGAAATTATACCTAAGACAGGTAAACATAAATGGAGGAATCCTCATCACAAAAGTAATAAAGATTCCTCCGCTAAATTATTTATTATTAAGTAACTCCATTTTTACAAAAGCTAAACGTCTTTATTTCTTATGAGCTTCTACCCATTTTCGTGCATTCACAAAAGCTTCTATCCACGGAGTTATTTCATCTGTATTCTTCCTCAGGAGAGGATAGTCTGCCTGTTGCCAAGGGAATATGGCACGCTCAAGGTGAGGCATCATGGCCAAATGACGTCCGTCTGCACTTGCCAAACCAGCAATGTCATAATCACTGCCGTTTGGATTTGCAGGATAACCGGAATAGTTATATTTTGCCACCACATTATATTTATCTTCTGCATACGGCAAAGCAAACCTACCTTCTCCATGTGCCACCCATATACCAAGCCGGCTTCCACTAAGAGAACCGAACATCACACTGTTATTCTCCGGTATGCGAAGAGTAACAAACTCACTCTCGAACTTATGAGAGATATTATGTTCCATGTGTCCTTTCTGCTCGTGCTCCGGATTGACAAGGTTCAGCTCC
The DNA here is from genome assembly GCA_017621515.1 of Bacteroidaceae bacterium. Lineage (GTDB taxonomy): Bacteria > Bacteroidota > Bacteroidia > Bacteroidales > Bacteroidaceae > RGIG8745. The sequence continues at coordinate 31,018 of JAGASY010000104.1, read as the reverse complement.
ATCATCAACTGGCAACCGTTACAGATTCCAAGCGATAGCGTATCTTCGCGGGCGTAAAATGCATCAAGAGCAGCTTTGGCTTTAGGATTGTATAAGAATGCGCCAGCCCAACCTTTTGCAGAACCGAGAACGTCCGAATTAGAGAAACCGCCACAGAACACTATCATATTTATATCCTCAAGTGTTTCGCGTCCGCTGACAAGGTCAGTCATCATCACGTCCTTTACATCAAATCCAGCAAGATAAAGTGAATAGGCCATTTCGCGCTCACCATTAGTACCTTTCTCACGTATGATGGCAGCCTTTATGCCTGTACGTTCACGACGGTCGGCACTGATGCCATACTTCTCCATCTTTCCGGTAAACGAAGCAGGGAAGCGGTGTACTAAAGGCTGACGCTTGTAGTTCTTGAATCGTTCCTCAGCCATGCCGTTGAAACTCTGCTTCTGATCAAGACGGAAAGAAGTAGAATACCAAACGTCACGCAGTCTGTCAATATCAAACGAGAGTGCTCTGTTTCCTTTCTTTACCACCAGTTTGCGCTCCTGTCTCGGATAACCTATCGGAATATATGCCACACCTGCATTGTCAAGGATATTCTCCATAAGAACCTTGTTCTTTGCAGACACCTGAATAACAACACCCGGATTTTCAGCAAACAGAATCTTTACCAAATCTTCCTCTTCCATATTCCGGAGGTCAATGTTCAAGCCACCCTTACTGTTGGCAAAACACATTTCAAGGAGAGTTGTTATCAAACCACCAGCACTGATGTCATGGCCAGAAAGCAGCAATCCGTTATGCACAAGCTCCTGTACAGCATTGAAAGCATCACAGAAATACTCAGGATTCTGTACTGTAGGCACATCACTGCCAACCTTTCCGAGGCTCTGTGCAAACGCAGAACCACCAAGTTTCAAAGCATCAAAACTGAAATCTATATGATATAATGCAGAGGTAGGGTCATTAACCACTACAGGAGACACCACCTTCTTAATATCGCTCACTTCTCCACCGGAACTTACGATGACAGTTCCCGGACTTATAATCTTCGAACCGTCAGGATACTTCTGCGTCATTGAAAGTGAATCCTTTCCTGTAGGAACATTTACATGCAGTGCACAGCAGAAGTCACTGAGAGCCTCCACACCTGCATACAGACGTGCGTCTTCTCCTTTTTGTGAGCGACAAGGCCACATCCAGTTTGCACTGAGCGACACACTATCAAGACCTTCCGCCAAAGGCGCCCAAACAAGATTGGTCAGCGATTCTGCCACAGAAAGAACAGAGCCGGCTGCCGGATCGGCAAGTCCTGCCTGAGGCGCATGTCCTATTGCCGTAGCAATACCCTTTTCACCTCTGTAGTCAAGTGCCACTACACCGCAGTCTGACAGAGGAAGCTGAATCTCGCCCTGACACTGCTGACGCGCCACTTTACCCGTCACAGAACGGTCAACCTTGTTTGTCAACCAGTCTTTGCAGGCTACAGCCTCAAGCTGCAACACATTTTCAAGATACTGGTCTATATTGCGGTCTGAATATTCCACATTCTCGTATGTACGCACCACAGTCTCGTCCTTCATGTATGTCTTCGGCGAATGTCCGAACATCTGCGACACTTCAAGGTCAAACGGACGTACTCCATCGCCCTGCTCAAAAGCAAAATGTGCATCGCCGGTTGTTTCTCCTACTACATACAACGGAGCGCGTTCACGCTCGGCAATCTTACGCACGTGGTCAATATGCTCCTCTTGGATAAGCAGACCCATGCGTTCTTGACTCTCGTTTGCAATAATCTCCTTTGAAGAAAGCGTGCTATCGCCAACAGGAAGTTTTGTCATGTCGATAAGACCTCCGCAATCTTCCACCAATTCTGACAAACAGTTCACATGACCGGCAGAACCGTGGTCGTGTATTGAGACTACAGGGTTTACATCTTCCTCACAAAGCGCACGTACAAGGTTGTTCGCACGTTTCTGCATTTCAGGATTGGCGCGCTGTACAGCATTAAGTTCAATGCCGCTCGAATATCTTCCTGTATCCACGGAACTTACAGAACCTCCGCCAAGTCCGATACGGTAGTTGTCACCACCCACGACTACAATCTTATTACCCTTCTGAGGCTCACCTTTCAAACAGTCGCGCTTAGTACCATAGCCTACACCGCCGGCAAGCATTATCACCTTGTCATAGCCGTAAGCCTCACCGTTCTCCGCATGTTCAAATGTAAGTACAGAACCTGTAATGAGAGGCTGCCCGAACTTATTTCCGAAATCGCTTGCACCATTCGAAGCCTTTATAAGAATCTGCTCCGGAGTCTGGTACAGCCAGTTTCTCTTCGGCATAACCTCCCAAGTGCGGTCTCCCTGCTCCCAGTTTCTCGGATAGCTTGTCATATAGACAGCAGTTCCTGCGATAGGCCATGAACCTACACCTCCGCCCATACGGTCACGAATTTCACCTCCCGTACCGGTAGCAGCACCGTTGAACGGCTCCACTGTAGTAGGGAAATTATGAGTCTCCGCCTTAAGTGAAATGACAGACTCTATATCCTTAATCTCAAAATAATCACTTGTAGAATGGTCTTTCGGTGCAAACTGCTCCACAACAGGACCGACAGCAAAAGCCACATTATCCTTGTATGCGGAAATAATTTTGTTCGGATTCTCCTGCGTTGTCTTCTTAATCATAGAGAACAAAGAAGACTCCTTCTCCTCACCGTCAATGATGAAAGTTCCGCCGAATATCTTGTGACGACAATGTTCAGAGTTGATTTGTGCAAATCCGAAAACTTCCGAATCCGTAAGCTTGCGTCCGAGCTGTTCCTCCACCTTATGCAGATACTCAATCTCTTCCGGACTCAAAGCCAGTCCTTCCTGCTCGTTGTACTCGTCAAGATTGTCAATATGTATAATCGGTGCAGGTGTGATATCCACCTTAAAAATATGCTGATCCAATCCCTTGTACATTCTTTGCAGCATCTCATCGTGTTCTGCATCTTCATTATCTACAGGGAAATACTCTTCTATACGTTTCACACCCTTCAGACTCATGTTCTGTGTTATCTCCACAGCATTGGTACTCCACGGAGTAATCATTTCACGTCGAGGACCGACAAAAAAGCCTGTAAGATTTTCTTCACTCTCTTCCTTTGCTTCTCCATAGAGCCAGCAAAGTTCCTTTTTCTCCTCTGCAGACAGTTCATGGTCAACCTCTGTAGCGATTACGCTCTGCTTCGGTGTTCTGAAAAAATAAATCATTTGTGCGAATATATGAGTTATAACTTTATGCTTGCAAAGATAGTGTAAACGTATGGAAATACAAAATTTATAAAAAAAAATGGGAGGAGTCTGCGAAGACACCCGTGGATGATGTACATCTGCACCCCAGCCACTAAACACATGAGGAGCCCGTCAGAAACATCCGTAAAAACTACAAGTCCACGAAAAAAGCCTTGCAGCGATCATCACGCTGCAAGGCTTAAAAAGACGATTATTTGTGTCGGCTTTATACAGAAACATGCAAAAGCCAGTCTATATCAATAATCTTCAACGTCTGTTTACTTTACAAGAATCTTTGATACGTTTACAGTACCGTCAGAAAGAACAGTCTTAACAATGTTGATGCCCTTGTTAGGAGCTGCGATTCTTGCGCCGCCGAGAGTATAGTAAGCTACTGATACCACTGTTGCGTCTGAAGCTACACCTTCGATGCCAGAAGCGTCTCCGTTAGGAGTCTGTGCGCTGTTTGCACCGTAGTAAGTAAGTGTCCAGTTGTCGAACAATGTCCAGTCAGCCTTGAGGCTCTCGTTCTTCTTCAAACCGATAGTCAACTTGTTGCCTGTTACCTTAACAATAACTGAGTTCACGTATGCACCCTCATTAAATGCCATAGCACCTGTAGCCATTGTGTTAGGAACATAAATGCCGTTTGCAACAGAAGCTTCGTCAGTTCCGCCATTGTAGCCACCAGCCTTAGCTCCGTTACCAAGATGCTGCAAAGGAACAGAAGCTGTTTCTTCACCGCTTGTTGCATAGAGGAATGCGTGGAGAGAGTCTGTAGAGTTGATAAGAGCACCCTTATAGTCCTCAGCACTTGTACCTGCACGGTAGAATGCCTGTACAGTCACCTTGTATGTACCGTCAAGCAGACCGTTGATAGTCTGATACATGTCGTAAGTCTTCACCTTGTCATAGTAGAACTCAGCATTTGTGTTCTCATTGTTGATGCCTGAAGGAGCAGTACCAGACCATCCGTTTGCTGTTGCATTGCCGTTGTCATCCAATACATCGAAGCCCGGGTTCACGATGAGTGCAGTCACGTCAACAGGGTTCTCGTCAGATGCGTTCTCAGCCTCTTCCGGAATGTTGAGCTTAGTAATCATTTCCTTTATCTCTTCAATCTTGGCAGTAGCCTCTTCAATAGTATATTCACCACCATCAAGAGCATTTGACACTTCATCTACAAGTGCATTTGCAGCATCCAAAGTAGCCTGTGCAGCAGTAGAAGTTTCCAAAGCAAGTCCGAGTTCAGTGTTGATGGCAAGAAGGTCTGCATAAACCTTTGCAGAAGCCTTAGCGTCAGTCAAAGCCTTTAACAAAGAAGCGTATGCATTGAACATAGCTTCGCCGTCGCTTGCTGCGAGAGCGTCGCCTGCAACAGTCAATTCAGCATCAAGCTTGTCTGCCTCTACCTTACCAAGAGCTTCAGTGTCCCCTTGGAATGTAGTTACTTCTTCGATGAGCGGTTCGAGAATCATTGCTACTGTTTCAGCGTCGTACTTGCGGTATGTGAGAGTGAAGTTGTCCCACAGAGACCAACGTCCACCTTCTGTTCCGTTGCTACGGATACCTACTCGCATAGTACCGTCTGTTACGACACCCATTACTGAGCACTTGTACTTACCCTGAGAGAATGCGTTTGAAGCACTGTTCATGCCATTAGGAACATAGATATCTTCGCCATCTACAACCTGAGTACAGTTGTTTTCAAGGTTTGTAGTGAATGTTTCAGATGCGATGTCGCATACAGGCTCTGCCCGTCCGTTCAGATAGATTTCTGTAACGATTTCGCGTGCGTTGCCGCCTATGAATTCTTCGTATGCAGTCTTTGTGCTGCTGCATGTACGGTAGAATGCCTGTACTGTAAGTTCATATACACCGTTAGGAACACCTGTGACGTCCTGATATACGTCGAAGTTGTTAGCATATACCTCTACACAAGGATTGCTCTGAAGACCGCCACCTACTGGCTTTGCAAGACTTGTATCGTATGACCATCCGTCAGTGCTGAATCCGTTGAAATTGTTGTTGACAATGAAGTCAGTAGCATCCTGACCTTCAGCAAGACAAGTTCTGATTACGTTAGAAATCATGTTTTCAAGTTTCTCTGCCTCTGCCAATATTTCCTCGGTGGACATAGTACGTTCATTCAGAATATTCTCAGCGTCCATGAGGTAGTCGCTAAGTTCATCTGCTGCCGGACCTTCATATCCCTTGTTCATTGTTTCATCACCGTGTGCGACAGCCTTTACGTATGTTGCGTATGCGTCAGCATTGGTCTTTGTCACTGCCAGAACTTTCTTGAAGTTATCTACATTAGCAAAGATTTCTTCTTTAGTAGTTGAAGCACTGATAGCGGCAACAGCTGTATTGTATGCTTCAAGAGCGGAAGTCTGTACATAATACTCCTCTGTATTGTTGTAGTCTGGAGCTTCATCTACCAGAATTTCACCCCACATTTTATATGAATCAACACTATTACCGTAGTATGTAACTCTTACCTTGTCAATACCTACCCAGTTGCTGATTGCTTCGCTCTGCTTCAAACCAATTTCGAGTGTATCGACTTCAACAATTGTAGTCACTTTGTAAGTCTTAGGGCTGCTGTTCACTACTTCCACGCTGTCGCCGTTTGCATAAACGTATGCACCTTTGCTGGCATTACAGAATGCACCCATTTCAAGAGTATAAACACCCTTTGGTACGTTTCTCAGCACTTGATACATCTTACCGGCGAATGCACTGGCATTCCAGTTCTCATAGAAACTGCCTTCGAACTGTCCTGCGTCAGCTTCTGCTGTCTTGTTGGTAGCCAAAGCGTTGTTCTGTGCGCCGGTAGTTGTAGTCCATCCGTTTACATTCTCCTCAAAGTCTGAATTAGTGACATATTCAGCCGTCATGTCCTTAGGATTGCTTGGAGAAGCCGAGCCTTCAAGAGCAGCAGCGATAGCCTCCTTCACAGCAAGTGTAGCAGCCTCGAGTTCTGCCTTTGTGCTGTTTGTGTTAGCATATACACCTTCTGCATCAGCCACATTCACGTTCTTCTCCTTAGCTTCCTCTATAGCCTTCCTAAGAATTTCAGAAGCGTCATAAACTTCATATTTCTCAAGATAAGCTGCATAGTTGTCTTCTGTAATGAACTGCCAATCCACGAGATAAGTGTTAGGAGTTGGTTCTTCTGCCTTATATATGTCGGCAGTCACCACAGTGTTGTCTGCATTCGTAGAACGATCGACACCAATATAAGCTCCATCGAGATTAGTCGGGTTCACTGTGCTGTTAGCCTCTGCACCATAGAAGCGGTAGTTGTCACCGTTCTTAGACAATTCTATCAGAGAGTCTGCATTCTCTCTTCCGTCATAGTCAACATACAAAGTTGTTGCGCTCTTTCCATCAAAGAACAAGCTTGCCCATCTGTTCTTCTTCACGGAATAGTTTTTCAGGATATAGGTCTTTCCGTCCCAATCGAGCAGACTTTCTCCGTCTTCAGCTTTTGCCTGATACTTGGCAACGAATGTTTTAAGACCAGTCTTGCCGATACTTGCGCGTGTTCCCCAGTCGTTGCCTTCCGTGTAGAACATGCCGGCATCCTTGTTATAGATGTAATAGAATACGGTATCCTCGCCTTCGCTGGCCTGAAAGTCAGAAGCGGTAGGCACCGGTGCTGTCCACTGTGCGGACATCCCTACACCGACGAGCATCGATGTAGCAAACAAAAGTAGTTTTTGTTTCATAAATAATAAATTTGTATTAGTTAAGTACACTATGTCACAATTTTATTTTACGGGCAGATTTCTCACGAGATTAACAAAGTCTTGCAGGAGAAACCTTACCGACTACAAATGTATATAAAATACAAATAGCACCAAAATAAATTATATTTTTTATTCAAAATTTTTTTCGGGAAAGTGTGGGATAGTATAGTTATATATAATGAAGGAATGCTTGGTTTATTTTAATTGGTGTATTAGTGGCTGTAGTCAGCAGACTCTTTTTAGGCGGGTGCATTTGTGTGGGAGGAGTCTGTCGAAGACACCCGCAAATGCACCTGTTAAAAGCAGTCGAAAACACGCTAAAATGCAATTTTTCAATTTGACAAAATGATATTTTCGCTCAAAATGAAAATTTAACACTTGAAGCATTTTTTTGGCGATGGCAAAAAGATGAATTTTTTACTCTAAAGATAAATAATTGATAATCAATGAGATATAAAATTTTTCAAAATGCTCAAAAAAACGTGCCGGACGCAATTTTTTGGAGATTTTGGATGTTTTGATAATTCATTGATTACCAATATTTTGCAACTAAAATTACCGTTTACACTTCCAAATGCCACTCAAAACCCACACAATTTTCAGTTTTTGTTCAGACACACTTTTCAAACGACGAATTATACACTTCTTAACATTTCAACCGAACTCCACTGTCTTTTTTCCCGTTTCCTAATGCCTTTTCAAAAAATCTACGCTGAAAATTTCTCCAAACTACTAAGTTTTTAAAACTGTAGCGCACTGCAAATAAAATTACAGCGCGCTGAAAATGTAACGACAGCGCGCTGAAAATTTGGAAACTTAGTAGTGTTTTTTCAAAAACTCTTCGCCGGAAATAAATAAATGTAAAAGAAGCGTTCCAAAACGAAACATTATTTCACAATTCGCGGAGGCTTCACAAAATGCGCATAGAATCACCATTTTTTGAGAAAAGTCCGGTGTGCTTCATTTTGACGCGTGCCAGAGGGCTTGGGATTTTAACATTTGACAAAATCAGAAAGGCAGCAAATAAGCGCAAAAACATACAAAACAAAAGCAAATCACAAAAATTCCCACCATTTTATCAAAATCAGATACCCCTCAAAAAAGCGATGTCAAAAAAAATTTTATGAGGCATTGCAAATTGGCCGAAACAACACAAAAAATTAAATAGAATAATGAAACCAAATGCAAGTAGAAACGGTTGAAAACCTAATGAATAGACATGTATATACGCATTTGAGGAAAAAACTATTGCCATTACCCATTCCGAAGCAAGGAAAGCCGAATTATTTTACTCCTAAACAGAAGATAAAACGGCAGATTATTTTTCAGGTGTATCTTTTTTGACTATTTTTGCAGCAGATTCTGCACCATCCGAATATGGACAAGGCAGGATTGGTGGTTTTGCATTTACTGACACAAAATTATGAGTTCACAGCACTTTAACGATATACTGACAGAAACTGTTGACCGGCTTTCGGAACCGGCCTCATACAAAGACTTGTTTCATCAGCATCGCGAAGGCATTTCTCTGCCGTCGGGCAAGATTTTATGCGAGATTGTCAACATTGCCCGCTCCGTCATATTTCCCGGCTATTATGGTAATTCCTGCGTCAATGCTCACACCCTTAAATATCATCTGGGTGTGAACGTAGAGCGGTTGCATGATTTGCTTTCCGAGCAAATTCGTGCAGGGCTTGCTTTTGAGCGGCACGACATGTCCGGCTGTGGGAAGGCGGACTCTGCCGATACGCAAAGCGGCCGACTGGCAACGGAGTTCATCAGCCGATTGCCGGAGATACGCAGAATGCTGGCAACGGATGTAATCGCTGCATACAATGGCGACCCGGCAGCCAAAAGCCACGGAGAGATTATCAGTTGCTACCCGGTGATAAAGGCTTTGACGAACTACCGCATCGCCCATGAGCTTCTTATGCTTGGCATACCTCTCATTCCGCGAATACTCACGGAAATGGCGCACTCAGAAACGGGTATCGACATCCATCCGGGAGCCACTATCGGCGAGTACTTCACCATTGACCATGGCACAGGTGTGGTTATCGGCGAGACATGTGTCATCGGCAACAATGTAAAGCTATATCAGGGAGTTACATTGGGGGCAAAAAGCTTTCCTCTCGACGAAGAAGGGAATCCGATTAAAGGTATTGCGCGCCACCCTATATTGGAGGACAATGTGATTGTCTATTCCAACGCAACCATTCTCGGGCGCATAACGATAGGGAGGGGAGCGACAATCGGCGGAAACATCTGGGTGACAGAGGATGTGCCGGCTAACGGCAGAGTGGTGCAGAGGAGATGAAAAACAGTCTCATTCGTTCCCCCAAAAAGAGAAAGAATTGAATAGAAAAGGCTGAACGGAACGAGCAAGACGGAAAGGATTTTCATCAGCTCATCGTCTGCCTACTCATTTATTTGTCAACTAAAAAAACAAAAATATTAAAACGACGTGGAAACACAAGAATTTAAGATTATTGCAAAGACATTTCAAGGATTGGAGGAAGTGCTTGCAAAGGAAATAACAGAACTGGGCGCCAATAATATCGAGATAGGAAGGCGGATGGTTTCATTCACCGGCGACAAGGAAATGTTATACAGGGCAAACTTCTGCCTTCGTACAGCGGTCAAGGTGTTGAAACCCATACGACACTTCACAGCGGAGGATGCGGACGAGGTTTATGATGTGGTGAAGAAGATGAATTGGGAGCAGTATATGGATTGTAGCAACACTTTCCTTGTTGATGCAGTTGTATTTTCCGAGAAATTCCGCCATTCGAAGTTTGCGGCATACAGAGTGAAGGACGGCATCGCCGACTATTTCCGCGAAAAGACGGGTGAACGTCCTAATGTAAGCATCACTAATCCGGACATCAGAATAAACATCCATATAGCAGACAACGATGTGACCATATCTCTCGACAGTTCGGGAGAAAGCTTGCACCAGCGCGGCTATCGCACGGGATCTGTACCTGCTCCTCTCAATGAGGTGCTTGCAGCGGGAATGATTATGCTCTCGGGATGGAACGGAGAATGCGACCTTATTGACCCGATGTGCGGTTCGGGAACCATCCTGATAGAAGCGGCACTCATCGCCATGAACATCTATCCCGGTGTGTTCCGCAAAGAGTTTGCATTTGAGAAATGGAAGGACTTCGATGAAGACTTGTTCGACAAGATATATAACGACGACTCACAGGAGCGTGATTTCGACCACAAGATTTACGGCTACGACATCAATCGTCAGGCTGTGGCTATAGCGATGGACAATGCCCGTTCTGCCGGTGTGAACAAGGTTGTAGATATTACGCAGCGCGACTTCTACGAGTTTGAGCAGCCGATGGAGAAGGCTGTGATGATTACCAATCCTCCATACGGTGAGCGCATAACTACAGACGACCTCCTCGGGCTTTATGAGACCATCGGCGAGCGTCTGAAACACGCATTCGTAGGAAACGATGCATGGGTGCTCAGCTATCGCGACGAATGTTTTGCCAAAATCGGTATGCGTCCATCTACACGCTATGCGCTGTTTAACGGTGCATTGGAATGCGAGTTCCGCAAATATCAGATATTCGACGGCAAACTCAGCGAAAGACGCGAGGAAGGGCTTGACATCAAGAGCGAGGATGAACGTATGCACAACATGAAGTTCAAACCTCATCGCCGCCGCGAGGACGATGAAGATGAGGACTATGAGGGCAAACGTGGTTTCAATGATGACGACCATTACTTCAAGAGCCGCCCTTATAATTCCCGCAAACCTTTCGAGAAGGATAAGAAGAGTTTTGACCGCACGAAGAAGGGTTCTTTCGACTTCTACAAAGACAATGAGAATACGGAGCTTGACCGACGTGCCTTCAAATGGGGAGACCGCAAAGCGGGTTCTTGGGATGAGCGCAAAAGTTCCTCAAAATCATTCGAGGAAGATCGCAAGTCTTTCAGCAAAGACCGCAATTCATTTGACAAAGATAGGAAATCATCGGATAGGGACAGGAAACCGTTTGAGCGCAATCGCAAGCCGTATGACGGCGAAAGAAGGTCTTACGACAAAGAGGGCGGTGCATACAACCGAGACAGGAAGTATGGCGACAAGAAGTATGACGACCGGAATCGTAGGAACGACCGCGACAGACGGGATGGTAAAGGGCGCGATGAACGCAAAAACAAATGGGGATTTGACAGTGAAGGACGTCCTTTCCGTCGCGACAACGATGAATAAACAAGCTTTCTCCGACAAAAAAGGAGAGCGACAAACAAAGTAGGAACATTATTGCTGTGGCAATTTCTGCCGCAGACAGTAGTGACAAAAAGAACAGGCTCTGCAAGATTGCCGTATGGAAATCTCACAGAGCCTGTTCTTTATATATCCCAACTTCTTACACAGAGAGGAAATCTTTATCAGGCTTGGTCAATCATTGCCCGTGTTTTCTATATATATATATATCTTATACGTAGAAGTAACTATTACTATACCAGATGTCTGATAAGCTCCTCACGGTCGCCCGGAAGCATGTCTATGACCGGAATTTCAATCATGGTGTAGGCTCCCGGCTGCTGACGCATAGAGGCACGAGCGACATTCACAAGTACTTGTGCCGTAAGAGCAGGATTGTTAATCTTCATATTGAACTCGAACAGCTGGTTATGTGTCTTTCCGGAAACACCCTTGCGGACAAGGTTCACTCCATGTCCTACATCATTGAGTTCATCAACAGAAGCAACCTGCTGAACATGGGTCTCATCATTCACAAAATAAGGGTCTGCCTTAATTGCCGCAGCTACGGTATTGAAATCATACCCTTCTTCAAGCTCCACATATACCATACGGCGATGAATGCCTGTACCAACAGGAATAGTCATGCTCAAAGCGTCTTTTACACCTTCTATCGCACGAACAGCCACAGAATGTCCCATTGAGCGTCCCGGACCGAAATTGGTGTAGCTGATGCCTTTAGGGGCAAGGCTCTGCATGAGTGTACGGACGATAGAGTCACTTCCCGGGTCCCATCCAGCCGATATAACAGAAACGGCTCCATACTTCTTTGCCACTTCATCGAGTGTACGACGAAGTTCCACAATCTGTGTGTGAATATCAAAGCTATCCACTGTGTTGATGCCCAATGCCAGACATTCCTTTGCGTATTCCTCAACCTTACGTGTAGGAGTAGCAAGAATTGCCACATCCACACCTTCAAGCTCTTTGATGCTCTTCACAACAGGAATCCCGGCAAGCTCCGCAGGCTTGTTCAAGTCGCCGTTACGGCGAACAACTCCCACACATTCAAAATCAGGTGACACTTGAAGTGCTTCAAGTGTGTACTTTCCTATATTGCCATATCCAACAATGGCAGCCTTTATCTTCTGCATATTACAACTAAATGATTATTGGTTCTATATTTTTTCTAAAAATAATGTGTACAAGAAAATCTACTTGCGCAAAGAATAATCTCATCCATGCAAAGGAGAATCTACTCGTATAAAAGAAGAATCTATCTTTACAAAAAGAATCTATATCCGCGCAAAAGGATATCTATCTGTGAAAGAATAAAAAAACAAATGCCGATCTCAAGATAAATCGACATTTGTTTTTCCTTTTATTTATAAAACTCAAAGAATCTATATCATTGTACAGGTTCTACAGCGTCTTCAGTCTCCTTTATACGACGTCCCATCACAAGATAAGCAGTAGGAGCTGCAATGAATATTGAAGACAGTGTACCTATAACCACACCAAGAATCATGGCAAATGCAAAGCTTCGAATACTGTCGCCACCAAGGACGAAGATACAAAGCAATACGATGAGCGTTGAAACTGAAGTGTTTATTGTACGCGCCAATGTAGAATTTAATGATTCATTGAACAGACGCTGGTGGTCACGCTTCGGATACAATGTGAAGTTCTCACGGATACGGTCGAAGATTACCACCTTGTCGTTGATAGAATAACCGATAGCTGTAAGAATTGCACCGATAAATGTCTGATCTATTTCAAGAGAGAAACCAATCCAGCCATAGCATATTGAATATGCACCGATGATAAGCAATGTATCTATTGTAAGTGCAGTTACAGAACCTACTGAATATGCTACATTACGGAAACGTATCAAAATATACACGAATATTGCAATAAGAGCAAGTATCACAGACCAGATAGCACCGTATGTGATGTCTTCAGCTATTGAAGGTCCCACTTTCTGTGAACTGATAATAGAACCTCCCGCACGGTCATCACGGTTAAGGAAGCGTTCTGCAGAAACAGACTTATCTACAATTCCTGCTTCTACAAATGCCTCGTAAAGCATGTTTTCAATCTCTGAGTCAATATCTGCACCGTTCTCTTTAATACGATAGTTCGTAGTCACACGTATAGTCTTATGGTCAGTACCGATTGCAATAGCCTGGACATTCACATTCTCGCCCTCAGCCACATTTGCGGTGAATTTATTGCGAAGAATCTCATTGATACGTTCCGGCTGAACTTCATTGACAAATTCAACCTTGAAGTTACGTCCTCCGGTAAAGTCAATAGACTGGCTAAGTCCACGAACAAACAATGAAACAAGGCTGATTACAAGAATCACACCGAAACATGTAAACGACTTCTTGTATGAAGCCATAAAGTTATAATGGGTATCCTGTGCAAAGTTTCTTGAAATACTTGTTGTGAAAGTAAGATTCTGCCACTTGTTCTTATTCAAGAAATGCTCATATACAATACGAGTGAGCCATACGGCAGTAAAGAATGAACATACAATACCAATGATGAGAGTTGTCGCGAATCCCTTGATAGGGCCTGTACCAAAGTTATAAAGGATAACACCTGTAATAATAGAGGTAAGGTTTGAGTCGAATATAGCAGAGAAAGCGTTGCTATATCCGGCAGCTACGGCACTCTTAATATTCTTACCGGCTTTCATTTCTTCTTTTGTACGCTCATATATCAGCACGTTTGCATCCACAGCCATACCTAAAGACAACACCATACCGGCAATACCGGACATTGTCAGCGCTGCCTGTAGAGAAGTAAGAATACCAATAGTAAAGAAGAAGTTAAGCACAAGAGCCATATTTGCCACCATACCCGGCTTGAATCCGTACATTACGCACATGTAAACCATAAGGATTACAAATGCGACAATGAAAGACATGAAACCTTTGTTGATAGACTCCTGTCCCAAAGTAGGACCTACAATATCTTCCTGTACAATCTGTGCAGGTGCAGGCATCTTACCAGACTCAAGAACGTTGGCAAGGTCCTTTGTATCGTTGGTAGTGAAGTTGCCAGAAATCTGAGAACTTCCACCGTCAATCTTACCCTTTACATTAGGCGCACTATACACATAGTTGTCCAGAACAATTGCTATCGCATGGTTTACGTTTGCCTCAGTGAGAGCAGACCACTTGCGTGCACCTTCTGTATTCATCTTCATTGAAACACAAGGATTTCCATACTGGTCAAACTCGTCCTTTGCTTCAATCACCACTTCACCTTCCAGTGGAGCGCGTCCATTCTTACCAGTTGTCTTTATTGCATAGAGAGCAAAGACCTTTCCTGCCTTATCTTCAGATTTCACACCCCATTTAAGGCTCAAATCAACAGGAAATATTTCTTTTGCCACAGCAGAATTGACAAGCGAATTGATTTCAGCAGTATCAGAAGCAACAGCATAGCCTACCATACATCCGGCATTGCCCTGTATAGGTTGAAGCATTGCAAACAGAGGATTCTCCGCTTTCATTGCCTCCACAGCATCAGCAGACTTGTTAGCAGTCTTTGCGGCATTGTCGCCACTGGAAACCTGAGAAAGGAGAGAACTTGCGCTATTTGCAGTATCAGCAACTTCTGCAACCTGATTCTCTACCTCTGTAGAATCTGCAGCCACTGCACTCGAATCTGCAACAACGGTCTCAGTCTTGCTTCCTGCACGCAAAGCAGCATTGAGTTGATTCAGATAAGGCAATACCACCTGAGTATCGTATGTTTCCCAGAACTCAAGATTTGCACTACCCTGAAGAAGCTTACGTACACGCTCAGGTTCTTTGATACCTGGCAATTCCACCATGATACGTCCCGACTGACCTTCGATTTTCTGGATGTTCGGCTGAACAACACCAAAACGGTCAATACGTGTACGCAACACATTAAAAGAATTGTCCACAGCTTCATTGACAGCAGTACGAAGCACTTTCTCCACTTCACTGTCCGTGCTGTTTGTGTTCACCTTGCCTTTAAGCTGCTGGGTAGCGAAGATAGAAGCCAAATTGCTTCCCGGAGCATTCTTTTTGTAGGCATTGACAAATAATGTGATAAAATCGTCCTGACTTTCTGCTGAGAGTTTCTGTGCCTCCTCTACCGACTGCAGAAAAGCGGGATCAGTCTTGTGGTCAGCAAGCGTCTTGATAACCTCCGGAACAGACACCTCAAGAATGACGTTCATACCGCCCTTAAGGTCCAAACCAAGACCAATGGCTGTTTCACGGCAATCTTTCAGCGTGTAGCTTCCGAGATAGAATGGAGTCGTGTTCAACGAATCCAGATATGCCTCTGCATCTTTCTCATTCATTCCGGCTGCCTGCTTCTCAACGTAGCTTGTAGCAACAGAGAACGAAAGATAGAAGAGGCAAATCAGAGTAAGCGCCACTGCCAAGAACTTTACAAATCCTTTGTTTTGCATTTTGTTGATAATTTATAATTTTGTTATTTGATTTTTTATTTCCAAGACATGCTGTGCCTTTCAATTTTGCAAAGATAATGCTTTTTTTATAAATTAAATATCTTTGGTATGTTTTTTCATTCTGTCATTCCATTTTCAGGTAGCAAGATATGGGATAATGGTCACTCGCCTTTATTTTCCTGTCAACCACAGCCCCATAAGGGACAAAACCATCACTTACAAGAATATTGTCAAGCCTGAAATACATTCCATTCCTGTTATATGAAAGTCCCGGGCCATTTCCGGAGCAAGTGTAAGCATCTTTCAGATTTCTCGTCATGGAATGATGGACATACGATACTGGCGAGTCGTTGAAATCGCCACAAGATATAATGTATTTATGGTGACTACGTTCCACAAAAGCGGCCACAGAATCTGCTTGCGCTCCGCGTATTGCTGTAGCTTTCACAATCTTTGCCACCAGCGAATTGTATTTCTCCTCCACATCCTCACTTTCCGGATTCTTGATAATCTGTTTATACTGCTGCTTGTCGTCATCATTAAGCTTATATGATTCCAAATGATTATTTATAACAAGCACCGTGTCCTTTCCAATCAGAACCTCATACGCAAAACTGCAGTTCGTTTCCGAAGGATAGTCTATTTCCATACGGCTGAGTATCGGATACTTAGAAAGAAGAACAGAGACAGTCATTCTGCTCTTCTCAAGTTCTTTAAATGGATAAACACGTTCAATATCTCCCTTCACGCGTTCCATGTCATACGAACTCGCTTCCTGCAAACAAACAATATCAGCCCCGCTCTGCAAGATATAGTTGAGTATCGGATTCTCCTCAAAATCCGTACGAGAATTTTCCCCAAAATGCAATACATTATAAGACAGCACCTTAATGGCATTTTCCGGAGGTGTCTGAGGTATATTGATGGGGAAATATGCCCTCACCGCCCCGATACATATAAGGATTCCGGCTAAAGGCAGCACAACAAGCTTCAACTTAAAGATAAGCCAAAATATGACAAAAGCCACGTCCAAAAACAAGAACAGGGGAAAGATAAGTCCGAAATACGACCAGTTAGGATAAGTCTGCGGAGGCAAATAAGTAGTATATGCACAAAAAATCATTGCTGCAATGACAAACAGATTTGCAGCAATGAATATAGCCAGAAATATCTTCTTCATCTTAAATCTCATAAGCAGCAGTCCTTTGAGACACATTAATTACAGCAGAACTCACTGTTTGCTTGCATCAAACAAACGATTCTTTTCCTCTGTCGTCAAGCTGGCATAACCATCCTTACGCACTTTATCCAATATGCGGTCTATCTCTTCATTGTCACGTTTCTTCTTCGAATTGTACTCATAATCCTTTTCACGCTTTCCCCCGCCATAGCTGACATTCATCTTCGGCTTCTTCTTTCCCGAAAAAGCCTTTTTCAGTTTATCGAAAAGAGTTTCACCACGGTCATATTCGTCTTCATAACGCGTAGCATTTCCGCTCCAGAAGTTACCGCCTCCAAACTGTTGTCTGCGCATTTTCTTTCTCCAATAAAGTATAAGGATAAAGCCAAAAAGCATACCGCCCAGATGTGCAAAATGCGCCACACCATCACTAAGATTCATACCTTCAAATATCTCTACCGCGGCATAGAACATAACAAAATACTTCGCCTTTATAGGAAAAGGAATAGGAATAATAAACAGTCTCTCGTTCGGAAAAGTCATTCCAAACGCAAGCAGTATTCCATATACGGCTCCGGACGCTCCGATTGTCGGCACATAAGGATTTATAAACCCATAAAACTGCCCCACTTCCTGCACGAAGGCAGCTCCCAGTCCACAGAACAAATAATAGAACAGGAAGCGTTGTCCTCCCCACACCTGCTCCATTATACGCCCGAACATCCACAATGCAAACATATTAAAGAACAAATGCATCAGACCACCGTGCATAAACATATAAGTCACCGGCTGGAACAAATGAAAGTTCGGATGAAACATATAATACAAACCCAAAATACTGCTCAATGGCATTCCACCGGAAATCATCGGGAACAGCATATCTATTATAAACGCCACAATATTAAGCAGAAGCAGCGTCTTCACTACAGGAGGCATATTCATACGACGTTATGTATTTGAAAACCACTGCAAAATTACTTTTTTTATTCCATTAAACCGAAAAATACACGCAAATACTACATGTTTTCTGTTTTTTGTTGATTTTTTAAACATTTTTTTTGTACGTTGCGAATTATAATATATATTTGCAGACAAGAGAGTTATGCAAAAAAAACATTCAGACAAAGAGGGAGTGCTTGTATTCTGCTTTCCTCAGTTGTTTTTGCTTGGGAACAAGCTATACGAAAATCACAGACATCTATTTTTTATATTTAATACTTATAATTATGAACAAGAATGAACTTATCAGCGCAGTTGCAGAAAAGTCACAACTGAGCAAAGCAGATGCCAAGAAGGCTCTTGACAGCATTATAGAGACAATATCTGAGGCATTGAAAGCCGGTGACAAAGTTGCACTTTTAGGATTCGGAACATTCTCCGTTGCCGAAAGAGGAGAACGTCAGGGTGTCAATCCTGCAACAGGTGCGTCTATTACCATTGCAGCAAAGAAAACTGCAAAATTCAAAGGAGGTGCAGAACTTACTGCTGCTTTAAACTAAGAAAAGAATACACTTCTTCGTTGCGGCGACATGCCGGAAGAGGAAGCGTCTGCATATAAGACAAATATATGTTGAAGGCAACAGCCCCTGTCTATGTTCGATAGACAGGGGCTGTTTTTATTATCAATTCCTCACCGTTTCGACAGGGACGTCATTCTTCAGTCCTTTATTTCCAGCACCACAGGACAATGGTCTGAACCGAACACATCCGTGCTGATAGAAGCTCCGACAAGCCTTTCCTCCATCGACTTCGAGGTAAGAAAATAGTCTATGCGCCAGCCCGCGTTCTTCTCGCGCGCCTTGAAGCGGTACGACCACCACGAATATATGCCCTCTACCGAAGGATAGAAATGGCGGAATGTGTCCGTAAAGCCGGATTCGAGCAAACGACTGAACTTCTCGCGTTCCTCATCCGTAAAACCGGCATTGCGCCTGTTCGACTTCGGATTCTTCAAGTCTATCTCTTTGTGCGCCACATTCAAGTCACCGCACACAATAACCGGCTTCCTGCCGTCAAGTTCAAGAAGATACCGGCGGAAATCATCTTCCCACTTCATACGGTAGTCAAGACGCTTCAAACCGTCCTGCGAGTTCGGAGTATAGACTGTCACAAGAAAGAAATCAGGCATTTCCACCGTTATCACCCGCCCCTCATGGTCATGTTCGTCAATACCCATGCCGTAGGTAACATTCAACGGCTGATGCCGGGTGAACACGGCAGTGCCGGAATATCCCTTCTTGTCTGCATAGTTCCAGAAAGAACGGTAGCCTTCAAGTTCCAAGTCGAGCTGTCCCTCCTGCATTTTGGTTTCCTGAAGACAGAAAAAGTCTGCATCCATTTTCTCAAATGCCTCACGAAAGCCCTTGTCACAACAGGCACGCAGTCCGTTGACATTCCACGATACAAATTTCATCGGATGGTTTCTTTTGTTATTGTTGAAGAAGCCTACAGAGTCGCCGGCTACTTTATGATATACCTTGCATAGTCCGTCAAGTGCATGTCGCCTTCACGCAAGAACGTGTCGTGCATGGCAAACGCAGCAGAAAGCTTGTGGCAAGTCTGACCCTTGTCGGCAAGCTTGAGATAATCCCAAAGCAGCTGCTTGTAGTCAGGATGTGCACAGTTCTCGATGATTGCCTTGGCGCGTTCCACAGGTGACTTTCCGCGGAGGTCTGCCACTCCCTGTTCCGTGATGACCACATTGACGTCGTGTTCCGTATGGTCGATATGCGAACAGAACGGCACAATAGAGCTGATGCATCCACCCTTTGCCACAGAAGGACAAGTGAATATTGAAAGGAATGCGTTGCGCTCGAAGTCGCCGCTACCGCCGATACCGTTCATCATCTTTGTTCCGCAAATCTGCGTAGAGTTCACATTACCGTAGAGGTCAACCTCTATGGCTGTGTTGATGGCGATGACACCCAACTTACGGATGATTTCCGGATTGTTCGAGATTTCCGACTGGCGAAGCACCAATTTATCCTTGAAGAAGTTGATGTCCTCATAGATGCCCTGCAACACCTCATTAGTCACAGTAAGCGAGCATGTAGATGCAGACTTTACTCGTCCGCTACGCATCAGTCCGACTACAGCGTCCTGAAGCACTTCGGTATATACATTGAATGCAGGAACAGCCGGATTGCTTCCGAGTGCGCCGAGAATAGCATTGGCAGTCGAACCTACACCGCTCTGGAACGGAAGGAACGAAGGCGGTATGATGCCGCGCTTCATGTCTGCCAATAAGAAGTCTGCCACATTCTGTCCGATAGTGTCCGTAATAGGGTCAGCATCCTTAAACGCACGCGCCTCATCAGGAATGTTGCATTCTACCACACCCACAATCTTCTTAGGGTCAATCTGCAAATAAGTGGTTCCGATACGGTCACTCGGCTTATTGATTTCAATGGCAGCGCGTGAAGGAGGGTCAAGAGGTTCATACACATCGTGGATACCTATCGACTTTGCACTGTGGAAAGCGTTCAGCTCCAATATCACACCTTTCTTCGCAAGGCGAGCTACTGTCGGTGCAATACCGCCGGCAGCTGTGAGATACACTTTACCGTCGTCTTCAATGGCGCAGCACTCAATGATAGCCCAATCCACTTCGCCCAAGAAGCCGTAGCGCAACTCCTGTGCCATCTGGCTCAGGTGAATGTCGTTGTATGCAATCTCTCCCGCATTTACGTGCTTGCGGAATTCAGGGTTTGTTGTGTAAGGTGCACGATAACGTATAGCCTTTTCCATGGAAAGCACACCGTCGCACGACTGTCCCGTCGATGCACCCGTAAAGATTCCTATCTTATACGGACGACCGGCTTCATGCTCTGCATGAGCTATTTTTGCAATTTCCGCTGTTACAGCCTTCGGAGTTCCGGCAGGAGTAAAGCCACTAAGACCGATATTGTCACCATCTTTGACAAGCGATGCTGCTTCTGCAGCTGTAAGTCTCGTAAATACCATACTTTATTATAGTTTATTCATTTAAAGTTTCAAAGTCCAGCCATAATTATTGTACAAATGTAACACATTGTTTTTATTAAACCGCACATTTTCCTCTTTTTTGTGCCGTTTATGGCTACTTATTCCGTATTTTAGAGCAATTAGGCGAATATATGTTTATATATAATAAGGTATATTCAATATTTAAGCAGATTTGGAATGATGTATTTGACAGCCTGCTCCACCTATCTTTCAATGTCATAAGTAGGAGGCTGTGAATACAACTACTAACACCTGTCAGAGCCTCCTACTCAAAGACTACAAACAACGCGCTAAAATACCTTTTTTCGATTTGACAAAATGATATTTTCGTCCAAAATGAAAATTTAACACTTCGAGCGATTTTTTTCGGATGGCGAAGACACGATTTCTCTAATCTAAAGATAATTACTTGATAGTCAACATAATACAAAATTTTTCAAAATGTTCAGAAAAATGTGCCGGACGCAATTTTTTGAAATTTCCGAATGTTTTGGTAATCTATTGATTATTAGTATTTTACAACTAAACTTATAGTTTTTTGCCCTCAAAAGTCCTCAAAAATCCACCCACTTTTAAGTTGTTGCTCAAACACTCTTCCAAGATAGAGAATTATACACTTCTTAACATTTCAACCAGACTCCACAGTCTTTTTCTCCGTTTTCCAGTGCATTTTCAAAAAATCTACGCTGAAAATTTCTCCAATCTACTAAGCGCGTAAAATTGTAGCGCACTGCAAATAAATTTACAGTGCGCTGAAAATTCGGCGACAGTGCGCTGGAAATTCGCGCACGTAGTAGATCTTTCAAAACGAGTCTCCGCTGAATATAAACAAATGTGAAAGAAATGTCCAAGAATGAAACACTATTTCACAATTCTCAGAAGCTTCATAAAATGCGTGTAGAATCCCCGTTCTTCGAGAAAAGTCCGGCGCGCCTCATTTTGACGCGTGCCAGAAGGCTTGGAATTTTAACATTTGACAAAATCAAAAAGACAGAACAAACATACAAAATCAGATATTTTGAAGCTAAAACGCCCAAAGTACATATCATTTCGTCAAAATCAAACATTACTCAAAAAAACGATGTCAAAAAATTTTTTATGGGACGCATTTTACCCCTATTCAAACATTCTCAATAAATATATCAAATAAAAAAATTAAACATTTCTGATTGTTGTATGCAACAAAACACTTATCTTTACGAAGAAATAGGGGTTCTTAAATAAACGGACTTGTTCATACAGCATAATGGAAGCTTTTTGCTAACACATAAAATACTATATGGCAACTATTTGCAAACAGAATCACCATTTTTACGAAATGTTTAACCAATAAAAATAAGCAATATGAAAAACTTTAGACGTAATGGAATCTTATTGTTAGTCTT
Source organism: Bacteroidaceae bacterium (assembly GCA_017621515.1). Taxonomy (GTDB): domain Bacteria; phylum Bacteroidota; class Bacteroidia; order Bacteroidales; family Bacteroidaceae; genus RGIG8745. The sequence continues at coordinate 8,743 of JAGASY010000104.1, read as the reverse complement.
GTGTCTGATGAGCACAACAATGTGCTGGGGGCAGAAACACCCCAAGGAGAATCCTCGCGGGATTTACAGAATGGCATCTCTTGTGGAGAAAAACGGGCGGGAGGTAGTATCGCCTTTCGATCAGTACAAGATTTGTACCGACTCTATAACATTGAACCTCAACATCATGGGGACAAAATTCAGTATTTCAAAGGAAGAGTCCATACTTAACTATACAGGAGAGAAGCCGGACAAGAAGCAAGCCCATGCCATTCGCATTTATGACAGTAATGCGGAACATTTCACGCTGAAATGGTGGAGCAGCTTCTCCAACCATCTCTATTTTCCGGAAAACGGCTGGTGTACGGAATTTTATGTGGCAAACAGCTATTCGGAGAAAGGGAAAGCATTGTTCAAAGCCCTGACGCAACCGGCTCCGGCTGCCAACCCGAAACATCCTCTTTATGGAAACTGGCACAGAATAATAAGTGTGGCGGATGATCTGGATAAGGTAAAAGAAAAATGGGAAACTCTATCCAAACAAGAAAACGCAGACGAAAAATATTCCGGAACCAACATCATAATTATCAGTGAGAACTATTTCATCTATTCCGGTGGTGAGATATTAAATGCGGAAAGTGACGGAAAGGATTTCCTTATCTTGCAAGGAAACACGCCCAGTGATAGTTATAAACTGCCCGTCATTTGGTTGCCCAACGATTATGCAGTCGTTGCCAGACCGTATAACAATCATACCGTCTATGAACTGTGGAAACGCATTACTGATGACGTGCCACCAATCAGCCATATAGTGGCTTCGTTTGTCAACAAATAGAAATTCGGATGTTTAACAAATAAAAAAATAAGCAGCATGAAAAACTTTAGACGTAATGGAATCTTATTGTTAATTTTGTTTCTGAGCACAACAATGTGCTGGGGTCGGAAGTCTCCCAAAAAGAACCCACGCGGAATTTACAAAATGACCTCTCTTGTGGAGAAAAACGGGCGGGAGGTAGTATCGCCCTTCGATCAGTACAAGATTTGTACCGACTCAATAACATTGAACCTCAACATCATGGGGACAAGATTCAGTGTTTCAAAGGAAGAGTCCATACTTAACTATACAGGAGAGAAACCGGACAAGAAGCAAGCCCATGCCATTCGTATTTACAACAGCAATGCGGAACATTTCACGTTGAAATGGTGGAGTAGTTTCTCCAACCATCTCCTCTTTCCGGAAAACGACTGGTGTACGGAATTTTATGTGGCGAACAGCTATTCGGAGAAAGGGAAAGCATTGTTCGATGCCCTGACACAACCGACTCCGACAGCAGAACCGGAACATCCTCTTTACGGAAACTGGCACAGAATAAGTATGACGGAAGATTTGGATAATATGAAAGAGAAATGGGAAGCCCTGTCCAAGCAAGAGAATGCAAACGAAAAATATTCCGGACTCGACATTATTATGATCAATGAAACCTATTTCATAAATTCCGGCGGCGAGATATTAAATGCGGAAAGCGACGGAAAGACATTCCTTGGCTTCCGAAGCAGCAAATCAAACAGTTTGAATAAGATGTCTGTCACTTGGTTGTCGGATAATTATATTATCGTAACAAGGCAACACGGCAAGACGGCTGCCCATGAGCTGTGGAAACGCATTACTGATGATGTGCCACCTATCAGCCATATAGCAGCTTTGTTTGTCAATCGCAAATAGTTTTTTAGGAGGTGCATTCGCTTAACTCCTAAATGAGGCCTGTCGGATGCACCCACCTAACTGCTATAATCCCCAACACCCCACTCCATCTGCACAAATAAAGTTCAGAACATTTCCTAAGTTTATCAAATAAGAGCTATCTTTGTAAAAATTCCGACAAAGGACGATATTCGGGAATATCTTGAACAAGTTATATGGAGATACAATCAGTCGCATATCCTGCCAGTACAACACCTCCATACACTCCCGGCAGGGAAAGGATGGAATGGCTTGACGCACTACGCGGATTCACCATGATTCTGGTAGTGGCATACCATGTGGCACAGACAAGTTTCGGACAGTCGATAAAACTATCGGCATCACTGCCCCTGCTTGTGCTGTTCCGTATGCCGCTATTCTTCTTCATCAGCGGATTCTTAGCCTACAAGCCGGACTTCAACTGGACACGCGGACGACTGAAGTCGATGGTCTGGAAAAAGTTGAAAATACAGGTTATTCCGGCATTTGTGTTCCTTTGCATATTCATCGTGGTGCGTATGCCAAGGTTCGGAGAGGGATTCGTGCAGTGTATGGAGAAATCTACCAAAGGCGGCTATTGGTTCACTTGGTCTTTGCTGCACATGTTCATCTTCTATTATGTGTTTGCATACATTGAGAATCACTTCAAACGACGTTCATGGATTCCGATAACCATATCGTGGTTCACCGCACTGTGTGCGTATGCAACGCTCTATATGCCTTCATGGTTCAACTATCACAAAGAACCGTTCTTCCAATACACAAGCCTTGTGGAGACACTGCGCTTCTTCCATTTCTTCTTGCTCGGCAACATTGTCCGCCGCTATTGGTGCGGCTGGCAGAAGCTGTTCGACTCCCGCTGGTTCTTTCCTCTCGTAGCCGTGGTAGCTTTCTTTTGCTGCGCCGATGCTTTGAAATGGCACACGCTGCGCCTGCAATGGGCAAATCTGCCGCGCACGGCAGCCATGTATCTGCTGATGCTGACCGTATTCATGTTCTTCAGATATTATCGTAACCACCTGACACAGGCACATCGACGTGGACAGTTCCTGCAATATATAGGCAGACGGACACTCGACATTTACCTGCTTCATTTCATTTTTCTTCCGAAACTGAAATTTGTCGGCAAGTTCCTCGACGCGAACAGACCCAACTTCATCACCGACATCGTTTGCTCGGTGAGCGTGGCTGTCGTTGTCATAGGATTCTGCTGTCTCACATCCAACATCCTGCGTATGAGTCCGTTCTTCAAGAAGATACTATTCGGAAGAAAACAGTAAGAAACAAAAAACAGTCGCTGATTATGGCAAATAAAGAGAGAAACCATGCTTTTGACCTTCTGTGCGGAATATGTATTATCCGCATGATTACGCTGCACGTCACCGGAATGTGCGGACACGGCGGCGACGACTGGTGGAAGGACATCATGTACTGGACGTTCTACTTCATGAGCTTCTTCTTTTTCAAGGCAGGCTATTTCAACAAGACCGTATCCGGCAATTCAAAGCAGTATTGCATCGACAAGTTCAAACGACTCATGATTCCGTACTTCGTATGGGGAATAATAGGGTGTGTGGTGTATTTCAGCTTCATGCCGTTTCTTATCCACCGTTATCACCATCCGGTAGAACCCATCACATGGAATCATATATGGACGACAAGCTATTTCTGGGGCAACTCGCCGTGCTGGTTCCTGTTCTCATTCTTCACAGCCTATATTGCCATGCACTTCATAGAAAAAGTGCGCGGCCTGCATTGGCTGGTGCTACTGTTCCCGTTCATAAGCTATTGGATGTACACACTCGGCAATCCGATATGGATGAGCCTCAACAATGTGTTCATGGGAATATTCTTCTTTTTCCTCGGACGAATATGGCACTGGGCACTTGCAAGGCTAAGACGGCGCAATACATTCGCTATTTCGTGCGCACTGGTGGCAATATTCATGGTGCTAAATGTACTGTTCCACGGAGAATATACGATGAGCACCAATACATGGAGCGGCAATCCGTTCATGCTGGTGGTGAACACCGCCATCGCCTTGTGCGGCTTGTCGGGAATGCTGCTTTCGCTGCACATACAACGCGTTCCTGTCATCAACTACATCGGTCAGCACTCGATGGTTTATTTTGTGCTACACTATCCGTTGCTGATATTCTACCGGTTTGTACACCTTTCCTTCGGACGGAGCATATTCGGGCGGTGGGACGACCTCATCCTGCTCTTAGTCTTCATATTCGCCGTGTGCACATGGCTTGTCCCTTACATAGAGGCAGTTCCGTGGCTGAGCGGAAGATTCAAGTCCGGACAGAACAAACAGCCGGATAAAACCACGAGAGAATAAGCAGACAAGTTGGCACTTACTGAAAAAAAACATAACTTTGTCGCAGACATTAACATTGAACTTATATATTCATTATGTATAACAACAAAATTGTGGTATATACCTCCGGAACATTCGACATGTTCCACTCCAACCACCTCAAAATGATAAAGTATGCGCACGGACTGGGGGACACACTGATTGTCGGAGTCAGCACCGATGAACTTGTATGCAGCTACAAGCGTCCTCCAATCATACCATTTGAGGAGCGTCTCGCCATCATTGAAGCACTGAAGTATCCGGACATCGTGATACCGCAGCGGTCACTCGACCATACGGAAATCGTGAAGAAACTGAACATAGATGTATTTGTTGTCGGCGATGACTGGACTGGCAAGTACGACTATCTGAAAGAACTCGGAGTGACTGTGTTCTATTTCCCATACGGCGACGGAGTAAGTTCCACCAAGATAAAGGAGGAAATCCTGCAAAACTATCAAGCAATGAAGAGCAAGGTAGAGAAAAGAGCCAACCCTGACATAAAAATCAAATAACATGGAAAGTACAGATTGCAAGCATACAGACAACAAGGATACACTGTGCCCGTTTGCCATCGTCACCGGAGGTTCGAAAGGCATCGGAGGCGGTGTAGCGGAAATGTTATTTGAACGCGGCTACAGCGTGGTGTTCACATATTGCCACGACGATGCAGAGGCGGAATCTCTTGTGCGCAGATGTTCCGAACATGCCAAGGGAGAACAATACATACGCGCCGTGAAGATAGATCACAGCAAGCGGCAAGATACCTATAAGCTTGTCGATACGATAAAGAGTCTGACTTCGCATGTAGATTGCCTCGTGTGCAATGCAGGAATCACCGTAAGAAAGAATTTCACCGAAACACTTGACACCGACTGGGACAACATGATGGAGGCAAGTGTCAATACGCACTACATCATGATACGCGAACTTTACGCGCTCATCCCCGGAGGCAGCCGCATCATCTTCACCGGTTCGGAAATGGCGATACATCCCCATGCCACAGTGTTAGGATATGGAGTGACCAAAGCCGCCATACACGCACTGTCACAGAATCTGGTGAAAGAGTTCGAGGGAACCGGCACCACTGTCAACACCGTCGTACCGGGTTTTGTAGATACTCCGTGGCAAAAGAAAAAGCCGGAAGAGATTCGCCAGAACATCTGTCGCAAGACTGCAATTCATCGCTTTGCATCCATAGAAGAAGTTGTCAAGGCATTCGCTTTCTGCATAGACAACGCTTTCCTTAACGGTTCAGAGATAAAAGTAGATGGAGGATACTGCTATAAATAGAAACATGGACGCTGAATACCTGAAGAAACGCTTCAACCCCGAAGGGTCACTGCTGCGCCGCCAGCAGCACCGCATGACAGAAATGCTGCTTTTCATAGACAAAGTATGTAAAAAACACGGAATACCTTATTGGCTCAGCTCGGGCACACTGCTCGGATGTGTGCGCCACGGAGGCTACATTCCGTGGGACGACGACCTCGACATTGAAATGCTGCGCAAAGACTATATGCGCCTCATGGAGGTACTGCCCAAGGAACTTCCCGAAAATTATGCGTTGCAGACACACGACACCGACCCGAACTATATTTTCGCCTACGCAAAACTGCGCGACAAGAAGAGCTACCTTGAAGAGACGAACCATTATGACCGCATATTCAAGTATCGCGGTATATATATCGACATTTTCCCTTTTGAAAAAAGTCCGTTGCTTCTTCACTGGATTTCATGCCGCGCTCACGGATTCATCTATAAAGTACTTAACAACCGGCGCAACACGGACGAAGTTGCCATACGGAAGGTGAACCGCATCTTCCGGTTCAACGAGAAAGTAACCTTTCCGCTGCTTCGCGCCCTCTCTGCGTTCTATCCGTCCAAACTCGTCCGCTATTCTTTTGGTGTGCCTTATTCCGACACCCGCCGTATGGAAGACATTTTTCCACTCACGACAGCTAAGTTTGAAGGCTACGACATGCCTGTGCCGCGCGACTGCCACGCTTATCTCAGTCGCAAATTCGGCAACTATATGCAGCTTCCGAACATTGACGAGCTGCATCTGCATGTCTATAAAATGGAGATAGAGGATTGAGACACAGGCAAGAACATATATATACGGATAATGAGAGCTTATTTTTATCATACCCAAGACCTTGCGACAGTCTATGAACAGTGGCGCGAGCATCGTTTTCCCGGGCATCTGCTTTATGGCGCAACCAACCTCGAAAGGCACGGCATAGATGTAGTGATGCACCTCTACAAACCCGACTACACTAAACGTCTGAGGCTTACATGGCTGACGGCATGGCGCATACTGACATGCAAACAGAGCTATGATGTGCTCTACGGCACCTCGTTTCGCGGTCTTGAGCTCATCATATTCCTGCGCGCACTGCACCTCTACCGCAAGCCTGTGGTAATATGGCATCACCAGCCCGTGACGAAATCCGGAAACAAGCTGCGCGAAATGTTTGCCCGACTGTTCTATCGCGGCATAGACCATGCCTTCTTCTTCAGCGACAAGCTCATAGAAGAATCTCTGAAGAGCAGCAAGGCGAATGCCGACAGAATGCAGGCTGTGCACTGGGGTGCAGACCTCGACTTCTACGACCGTGTGATGAAAGAGGCGGGTACTGCCGACAAACGGAGCGGATTCATATCTACAGGCAAGGAGCGACGCGACATGCCCACACTCGTCACAGCCTTCGGACGGACAAACGAACAGCTCGACATATATGTGGCGCACAGTGCCTGCAATGACGACTACGACAAAATATTCGGCGGACTGGCGGTGCGCCCCAACATAAAAGTACACTTCCTCAACGGACTTATCCCTCATGAACTTGCCAAGAAGGTGTGTCGCGCGCAGTGTGTGGTAATATGCTGCAAGGAAACAAACTACACTGTTGGACTGACCACGCTTGTCGAAGCTTTCGCTTTTGGCATACCCGTCATCTGCTCCCGCAATGTCACATTCGCGATGGACATAGACAAATGCGGTGTGGGCATCACTGTGCCCTACTACGACACTGACGGATGGGAAAGAGCCATCACCTACATAGCCAATCATCCGAAAGAGGCTGCCGAGATGGGGCGACGCGGACATGAACTTGCCGAGAAACTGTTTAACCTTGAAAACTGCACTCGCGAAGTGGCAGAAAAATTGAAAGAGATATGCAACACTCACCGGTAGCAATATTTGTCTATAACCGTGCAGACAACACACAGCGAACTTTGGAACACCTCATCCGCAACACGCAAGCTGCGGACACGGACGTGTATGTCTTTTCAGACGGAGGCAAAGACAACCCGTCATGGGAAAAAGTCAACGAGATTCGTTCACTGCTGCACGACATCAAGAAGGAAGCAGAACGGAACCATTCATTCAAAAGTTTCACCATCATAGAACGTCCGGAAAACATCTATCTTGAACGCAACATCATAGAGGGAATAGGCTATGTGCTTGAACGTCACGACACCATCATTGTGCTTGAAGACGACATCTGTACCTCGCCTTTTTATCTTGAATACATGAACACAGCATTCGGACTATACCGCCACGAGCCGAAAATCATGCACGTGGCAGGATTCACCAATCTCGACTTGCTAAACGAGCACCCCGAACTGGTAGCAGGAAATGAAGAAGTCTATTTCACTCCCCATGTATCCGGATGGGGATGGGGAACATGGCGCGACAGGTGGCAAACTCATTTCCGGCATTATCAGTCGGAACAGGAAGCCCTTGACGGCATGAGCGCTGCCGATATGGATGCCATGCAATACGGCGGTGTATTCCCATGTCTCCGTTCATTGAAGAAAAACCCCATTCCGTGGGACATCTGCTGGGAAATTGCCATCTACAAGGCGGGAGGTCTGTGCGTCACCCCGATACACACGATGGTGCGGAATATCGGACTGAAGAACGGCACTCATTTCCGTGCATTCGACATATTGCAAAGCTACAACTTCGACCGTGAACCGCTGCAACGTCCTCTCCGCCTCACAGGATGCCGTCCAGAAAAAAATCCGGCAATAGAATTGCTTTTCGCAGATGCCATACGCGACTGGGGAATACGCTACACACTTCTCGGACGCATCGTCCGATTTTTCTATAAGCTCATCTTTCCTAAAAAGTAAACACACCGAAAAAAAGATAGTGGATGCAACGTTAAAAACTGTGCAAGAACATGCTGAAACCGAGTTTCTTCATTTTGACAAAATGATATTTTCGCTCAAAATGAAAATTTAACACTTGAAGAGATTTTTTGTCGAGAGTGAAGAGATGGGGAAAATGATATAAAGATAAACTATTGATAATCAATAATATATAAATTTGCGAAAATTGCTCAAAAAAATGCATCGGACATAATTTTCTGAGAATTTTGAAAGTTTTGATAACGCATTGATTATTAATTTATTAAATATAGATCTACCGTTTTCACCTTCAAATGCCCTCGAAAATCCACCCACTTTTAAGTTTCTGTCCAGACACTCTTCCAAAGCAGGAGATTATACACTTCTTAACATTTTATCTGTTCCCCGCTGTCTTTTTCTTCACTCCACAATGCTTTTTTAATTTCAGCGCGCTGTCGTCACATTTTCAGCGCACTGTAAATAAAAAAGTACTGCACTGTTTTTCAAAAAACAGCGCGCTG
>JAGASY010000103.1 GCA_017621515.1 Bacteroidaceae bacterium | reverse complement strand
GGGGTTCCGTGCAGTCTTCATAAGAAAGTGTTACGGGGTCAATGTTTGCGGAAATAAAAAAATTGGGAATCACATTATATCCTTCGGTCATTTTATCACGCAAACGGATTTTACCGAAGCGCCCCTTGTCTTTTCTCCTCGCCTCAAGTTGCTCCTCGGTCGCACCCTTTTCGGGGGGCAGGAAGAGATTTAGGTTCCACTGTATGACATTTCTGGCATAAGTATACTGTTTGTACACAGACTCACGACCTGGGTCACTGCCGATTTTGTAATACTTGGAATCACCTATATAATAGATGTCATTATCTCGCTCTCGGTCACTTATCAGAGCATCATATGTATAGAAATGATCGACAAGTTTGCCATCGTCTTGTTCCTTAAGACCAGCCGGAACATCCTTATCACCGATTAGTTCCTCGATGATTGCCTCGAACACAATGTGGAAGCTCTTGACAAGAAGATACTCGCTGGGGGAAACTGCCATTTTTATCTGATAGGCTTTGTCAAAAAAAGCATAACAAAGTTCCCATAATTCAATCGCACTATCAGAAAAGTATTTGTATTTTATCTGGCGTAGACGACGTCGTCCGAGTCCATTGATATAGCGTTCAAACTGAGTTCCTATAATGAGTTTGAAACCGAATGGTATATCAGCCCGAAATCCGAATTTTTCAGAAATATAATGTAGGATGGAGAAAAAAATGACGATAAGTTCCTCATCGAAATTTACTTCACGTTTTTTGTTTATCGGTCGGAGATATAGCGCTTCTTCACCCTCAACCATAGCTGTAGTGCGTGATATAGTCTGTCCCCAATTTACTTTATTGAAGCCAGAATGAATGTTCTTCAGGATGAAGGTGAAGAACTGTCTATTCTCCTTATTATAACGGAGCATGGCGAGAATGATGTCGAGCAACGTATTGCTTTTTTTCTTCCTGCCGTGACCTTCGCTTTCAATTTCTTTCTGGAGCACTATTTCGTTCTTAGGGTGAGCATTGCGAAAAACGACTATAGCGCGGTGAATCCATACTGCGAATTCATAGAGGAACTTTAGCTCATGCGGTTCTAACTTCGCCTCGTCAAGATTGACAATGTCTGATGGATCATATTTCCCAAAGGCTTTCCCTTTTTCGTCAATCAGCACTTTGGGCAGGATGAAGACGCAATCCTTAACCTTGGAATTGAAGTAGTACCCTACATAGCTCACAGAGATTTTGTTCTCAATGTCCTGAAGAGTAAATAACCCATCCAGAACATCGACAACATCCTTTGCTTCATATTGGTAATCTTCAATCAGCAGCTTCATTCTATTCTAGCTAATGTGATTCCGGTACCTGTGTTTGCAAGTCCGTTAACCAGTTCACCAATTCGTTCCGGTGTTGAGCCTCGGTAAACATATATTCTATCACCGTTAGCGAGTGTTATCTCTGCATATCGTTTTGCGAAACGTGAATCAGTTGAACGGTCAAAGTAATATTTGTAGTCCTTCTCATTGTATACCAAAGTGTACGAGAGTCCGAAGCTCTTGATTTTGTCAAGGACTTCATTTGCGTTTGCAGTGGGCATAGATGCAACAAGGGCTTTGACAACTTCAACTACGGCGTCTGATTTGGTATAACTTCCGGTTCCGTTCACGCTATATTTTGAATAGTCGCGTACAGATTCAGTCTGACTTGTGTTAAGTTCGGCGTCTCCTTCTGAATCGAATGTCACACTTGTGTCATTTGGGGCTTCACCGATAATTGTCAAGCCCAAACCCGTAACAAACTTGTTGAGGTTAGGATTATTCGGAAGTGGGAAGAAGTCCGTGAATCGAAATGCCTTCTTTTTCTTGTCCTCGCCTTCATAAACAAAAGGTTCCTTTGTTAAGTCATAATCTTTGAGCACATCTGTCCAAAGGTAAAACAACACTTTGTTGAGGAATACTTCTTCCGATATGATGTCGTTGTCCTCCAGATCCGGATTGCTCTTCTTATCAGGTTTGGCAAAGAAATAACCCATCTGCTTGTCAGCAGACTCAGTAAGAGTGTAAATCTCAGGATTGATTTTTTCGAGGAAAGCTCCCCAGCTGTAACGTTTGCCGCCGACTTCAAGCATCCAGTTCATCTTGTTATACTCGATTGGTACATATTTCCAATCCCAGCGACGCTTGAAAGCAGAGTCGATGGGGAATAGCGACTGGTCGCTCGTGTTCATTGTAGCCCAAATGTGTAGATTCGGAGGTAACAAGAGTTTCGTACCATTGAGAATACTTGGTCCGATAGCAACTTCCTTGCCGTTATCTTTGATTAGGAGGAAATTGTTGATAGCCTTGCGCTGTTGTTCAGTGAGGCCGGCAAAACCTTTCCTGTCATCACAAAGGAATTGGGCGATATCCTCATCTGCAGCTATGGCATACGAAGAGCTGCCGTGATTGTTTCTGTCGAGAAGTTGGAACAGATCGCCAAAAATCTGAGCGCAGTTGCCGCGGTTAATCTCCTCGATTACAAGATAGAACGGCTCATCAAGATTGCTCCACGCCGCAACGTATGCCTTTAGAAAAGCTTGCGGCACATACTTGTAAACTATTTTACGTTCCTTACCGGTGTGCTCATCTGTTTTTCCGGCAAACTTAGCTTTGCCATCCGACACATAGCTGATTGGCACAGCTTCCATTGTCGGTTTATAAGCCCCGACAAACGAAGCATAATCACTATCCGGATGGAACGTTGTTCTCACCGAATTTGTCTCGTCGGTTAGATTGTCAATAGTGTATGATTTACCAGTGCCTGGCGCCCCATAGTAGATACGCTGGAGCTGAAGTGCTTCTGCCATTGCAAATTTTTGAGATTTTTTTTGTTGCTCATTCAGATTCGCTAAGAAATTACTACTCGACAAAATCTCAAGGTAGTTATGATAGTGCATCTGAGTAGAGGAAATCTCGTATTTCCATCCATGATTTTGTCTACCATCCTTCAAATAACTTAATTCAGAGTATTCGGTATCAATACGAGCGAGCAATGCATCGTATTGTTTTATATCGATAATCTGAAATATATCTGTATATGGGGAATGTATGGTGGCAAGAAACCTATTCATTGCGACCTCAAATTTTGCTAAAAATTCAGGAATCG
>JAGASY010000102.1 GCA_017621515.1 Bacteroidaceae bacterium | reverse complement strand
TGTCCGCCTCTTGCGCAGAGGTGGACATTTTTGTTTTGTGCAGTCTCCATTTTTCTTGCCGCGGTTCGGAGCATCAAAGTTCTTATCCAGCCGTATTTTTCTTGTATTCCTGCCCACATAGCACTCTCCCATTTCCGTCTCAGCCCCTTTCATGCCATTCTCTTTCCATACAGCCCCATAGTGTTCGACAACCGCCAGACAGTAGCGGTCTGTCTCCGCCTCTTCGAGCGAGCGCAGATAGATGCGCGTGGTCATTTCCGTGGTGTGCCCCATGCAGGAGCTTATCACCGAAACCGGCACATGCAGACGGTATGCCTGTGATGCCCATGTGTGGCGCGCACTATACGACGTCAGCCCTCCGTCGATACCGGCAAGCTTGGACAGCCGGCACAGATTGCGGTTATACCACCTCAATGCCGTATCATAGTCCTTATGGCATTTGCTTCCGCCTACCAGAGGGAACATCATTTCGCTTCCCTTGCAATGGTAGCGGCGAATAATCTCCGTCATCTGCCCGCATATCTTCACCGTTATCTGCTGTCCCGTCTTGCTGCGCGAATAGCGTATTCTACCCCCGTTCATGTCGGACATGCGCAGATGCGCCACATCCACAAACGACATGCCGTTGGCAAGGAACGAGAAAAAGAAGATGTCGCGTGCCATGGCAAGCCCCGGACTACCAGACAAGTCAAGCGACAGCAGCCGTTTCAATCCGCTCTCGTCCAATGCCCGCTTACGAGTTCTATCGACTCCCATATATACCTCCGCAAACGGTTTCTTGTCAATACACAGCCCTTCCGCCACCGCTTTATTATATGCAGCACGCAAAGGACGCATGTATGCGGAGCATGAATTACGGCTGATTCTCTTCACCTTTGTCAGATAATTCCCAAAACACAGCATCAGTCCACTATCTACATCTTGCAGTGGCAAATGCACTCCGAGACCGGATACGTCCATGAACTGCCGTAGAGAACGTGCTGCACAACGATAGTTCTCTGCAGTCTTCTGCCGACCTGCCGAGACTTTCGTCGAGACTATTGCACTTATATAATCAAAATAGTCCATAGATATTTATTTTTAGAGTTTGGTTTATAATTTAGCTATTACTTTTTGTTTATGTGGGTGTATTTGACAGACTCCTCATGTGTGTTTAGCGGAAGAGTCTGTGAAGACACCCACTAACACATTGAACACATCCACTTAAAGACAACAAGTGAAGTCTGTAAATGCACCCACCAAAACAAAGTCTGTTGAAGACAATCATATAAACATACAAGTACATCCCCTGTCAAATATATACACTGACATCTACCGAATAAGCCCCACAGCTTTTTCAAGCCCATGAGGTTATAGGATAAGATACAGTGACAAGACCGGGGATTCTCCCCAGTCCGCACGTAATCAGAAAAAGACAAACAGCATCATGTCATCCCCCACTTGATAACTTCTGCCCTATCAGGCTTTCGCCGCATTCAGAAAAAGATTGTCAGTTCTTATTGACAAGCAGCAGCTTGTCGCCTACTTTCAGTTCTATCTGTCCGTTAGGAATGATGAACTCACTGCCTCGCTTCACCAGCATCACCAGTGTGCCGTGAGGAAGATTCATGTCCATAAGACGGTTGCCTCCCTCTATCATCTCTGCAGTGAGTGTCAAGTCACGAAGCTGCGTGTCCGTCTCTTCCGGAAGTTCCACACCGAACTCGTTCCCCTCCTTCTCCTCCGGCAAGTCGAGATGCAGCCAGCGCGCCACTTGCGCAATGCTCATTCCCTGTACGACAAGCGACAGCAGCGTGATGAAAAAGACTATATTGAAAAGCTGATTGGAGCCTTCGATTCCTGCCAACACCGGATAGGTGGCGAAGATGATGGGCACAGCTCCGCGAAGTCCCACCCACGACACAAACAGGCGCGCCTTGTTCGTCATGGAGCGGAACGGCAGCAGACAGGCAAACACGCTCACCGGACGCGCCACCAACACCATGAACACACCGATGGCTATGGAGACAAGAGCTACACCCAACAACTCGTGAGGATTGACAAGTAGTCCGAGCAACAGGAACATCACAATCTGGAAGAGCCATGTCAGTCCGTTCATGAAAGTATTGATTTCCTTACGGTAAGTCAGACGCGAGTTGCCCACCACAAGCCCTGTCACATACACTGCCAGATAGCCGTTGCCATGTATCTGGTCGGTTATCGTGAACGTGATGAACACAAGACTCAGCAGCATAATCGGATAGAGCGAACTGTTTGACAAGTTAATCCGGTTGATGAGCCACACCGCCGCCTTTCCGAAGGCGAAGCCTATGGTGCCTCCGAAGAGGAACTGGACGAGCAGGTCGCGCGCCACAATCTCCAGATGAAGGTCGCTCCCGCTTCCGACAACCTGTATCAGCACGATGGTCAGCATATATGCCATAGGGTCGTTACTTCCGCTCTCAAGTTCAAGCATGGGCTTGAGGTGCTGCTTCAGGTTGATGTGCTGGGAGCGCAAAAGATTGAACACCGAAGCCGAGTCTGTTGACGACATCGTGGCGGCAAGTAGCATGGAGGTGAGCAAAGACAGCCTGATATCCATCCCTGTCCACTGCGAGAGATAGAAGATGAAGCCTCCGGTCAGCAGTGTGGTGAGCAGGACTCCCACCGTAGAGAGGAGTATGCCCTGCGAGAGCACGGGACGTATGTCGCGGAACTTGGTGTCCATACCGCCGGTGAACAGGATGATGCTCAACGCTATCATGCCGACAAACTGAGTGTCCTGTGCGCTGTCGAACTGAAGTCCGAGTCCGTCACTTCCGAACAGCATTCCGACAAGCAGAAAGAGCAACAAGGTAGGTATTCCGAACCGGTAGCCTGTCTTACTGATTATAATACTAAGAAATATCAAAATTGAGCCGCCAAGAAGAATATTTTCCGCAATAAAATTCATAATGTTAAGAGTTGGTTTATATATTGTACAAAGTTAAGCCAATCAGATGAATAAAATGTCTGTCCGGCACAAACTTAACAACCTTTAAGCAAATAAAGTTCATGTTTTAGGTAGGGTGTTTGCCAGTATGTTCGATGGAGTATTCATGCAGGTTTAGTGGATGCTTGCGACGGAGGAGTCTGTTGAAAGCATCCACTAAAACATATAAGCCATATATGAAGGAGTCTGTCGAAACAACCACTAAAAACAGCTACAATCAACTTTTCTGAAATGACAAAATGATATTTTCGCCCAAAATGAAAATTTAACACTTGGAGAGATTTTTTGTCGAGGACAAAGAGACGAAATTTTTGCGTCAAAGACAACGCACTGATAATCAGTAAGATATAATTTTACGAAAAACACTCAAAAAAACGTGCCGGACACATTTTTTTGATAATCTTGAGCATTCTGATAAGGTATTGATTATTAATTAGTTACAATCACACCAACCATTTGCACTCCCAAATACAGCCCGAACATCACCCATTTTTCAGTTCCTGTTCAGATACACTTCCCAAACAATCAATTATACACTTCTTAACATTTCAGCCGAGTCCCACTGTCGTTTTTCCCATTTCCTAATGCTTTTTCAAAAAATCTACGCTGAAAATTTCTCCAAACTACTAAGTTTTTAAAATTACAGCGCGCTGAAAATAAAATTGCAGCGCACTGCGAAGAAAAAAACAGTGCGCTGAAAATTTGAGAACTTAGTAGTATTTTTTCAAAAACTCTTCGCCAAAAATAAATAAATATAAAAGAATCATTCCAAAACGAAACACTATTTCACATTTTACGGCGACCTCAGAAAATGCGCGTAGAATCCCCGTTCTTCGAGAAAAGTTCGGTTCGCCTCATTTTGACGCGTGCCAGAGGGCTTGAAATTTTAACATTTAACAAAATCAAAAAGATAGTATTTATTTAAAATACCTATCACATAGATTTTACTCAGCAATATTTAGCGTCATTTTGTCAGAAAATAATTTTGTTAAAATATATATATAAAAAATTTTGTTATGGGATGGTTTTAAAACAATTTTGCGGATGTCTTCGACAAGCTCCTCATGTTAAGTACCCCCACACGAACAACATGAGGAGTCTGTTGAAGACATCTGCAAAAAACAACAAGAAATGTCAACTAAAAAATCAGGAAATGACAGTTTTCACACAAATTATATCCATAAGAAGTGTCAGTTTGCAATAATTCACTAACTTTGCTACGTGAAGATTTCTACAGACATTTCTATGTAACACACATAATATATATTATACAGATATGAAGACAAATTATGAAATTCGTTATGCGGCTCATCCGGAAGACGCAAAGAACTATGACACCAAACGTCTGCGCCGTGATTTTCTTATCGAGAAAGTATTTACAGCAGATGAAGTGAACCTCGTCTATTCCATGTATGACCGTATGGTTGTCGGCGGCGCAATGCCGGTGAACGAAGAGCTTAAGCTCGAAGCCATCGACCCGCTGAAGGCTCCTTATTTCACCACTCGCCGCGAAGTGGGAATTTTCAATGTCGGAGGTGCCGGAACAGTGAAAGTAGGCGATGAAGTTTATGAACTCGACTACAAAGAAGCTCTTTATATCGGAAGAGGCGACCGCGACGTGGTGTTCGCAAGCAAAGATGCTGCCAAACCGGCAAAATTCTATATCAACAGTACTACAGCTCACAAGGAGTATCCGACAAAGAAGGTGACAAAGGCTGATGCCGACATTCTTGCTCTCGGCTCACTTGAAGGCTCTAACGACCGTGTCATCAACAGAATGATTGTACAGAAGGTGCTTGACTCATGCCAGCTTCAGATGGGTATGACAGAGCTGAAGCCGGGAAGCGTATGGAACACCATGCCGGCTCACGTACACAGCCGCCGTATGGAAGCTTATTTCTATTTCGAGGTTCCTGAAGATCAGGCTGTATGTCACTTCATGGGAGAGATTGACGAGACTCGCCACATCTGGATGAAGGGCGATCAGGCTGTGCTCTCACCGGAATGGTCTATACACTCAGCCGCTGCCACAAGCAACTATACTTTCATCTGGGGTATGGGCGGAGAGAACCAAGACTACGGCGATCAGGACTTCTATAAGATTACTGATTTGAAATAAAGACTAAAGTGTCTGTAATGGAAATGTGCAGAACCACATTTCCATTTCTTTTTATAGGGCAGACCGGTTGTGTCTGCCTTAATTTTCCTATTTTTTTCAAAAACTCAGAAAGGATATGCAAAAGCTGACAGTGATAAAGGTCGGCGGGAAAATCGTAGAGGATGAAAGCACTCTTGCCAGTCTCTTGCGCGATTTCTCAGCCGTTGAAGGTTATAAAGTGCTGGTTCATGGGGGCGGACGATCTGCCACAAAGGTGGCTGCACAGCTCGGAATAGAAAGCCGGATGGTGGGTGGAAGACGCATCACCGATGCCGACATGCTCAGAGTGGTCACAATGGTCTATGGGGGACTTGTCAACAAAAACATTGTAGCACGCTTGCAGGCCTGTGGAATAAATGCCCTCGGGCTTACTGGTGCCGACATGAATGTGATGTCGTCGCACAAGCGTCCGGCAAAAGAGGTGGACTATGGGTTTGTCGGCGACGTTGACAAATGTGACGGCGGTATGTTGGCGAAGCTCATCGCCGAAGGAGTTGTGCCCGTAATGGCTCCGCTGACTCATGACGGCAACGGCTGTTTGCTGAACACCAATGCCGACACCATTGCGGGCGAAACGGCAAAGGCTCTCGCCCCGTATTTCGATGTCACACTGGTCTATTGCTTCGAGAAAGCAGGGGTGTTGCGCGACGAAAACGATGATGACAGCATTATTCCCCACATCGGAGAATCGGACTTCACCCGCCTTGTGGATGAAGGTGTCATACAAGGAGGAATGATTCCCAAGATAGAAAACGCTCTTTCCGCCGTGCGTGCAGGAGTCAAGCGTGTTATCATCACAAAGGCGGATGCCATTGACGGATGCCACGGAACAGTAATTACAAAATAAGTATAGGCAGAAAACTGCACTCATCTTAACCACACGACAATCAGATTATGAAAAAACTACTAACATTTGTGCTTCTGGCTGTTGCCGTAGCGGCTGGAGCATTTGTACGCGACATAAAGAACCCGCGTATCGGTGCATCGACAACAAGGAATCTCGACTTCGTGCGCATCGAAATGTCGGACACAGCCACTGTGCTTCATGCCGTGGTACACTTCCGCCCGCACTGGTGGATAAAGATTTCCCCAAATTCATCCATCGAGGCCAACGGCAAGAAATATCCTCTCAAAAGGGCTGATGGCATTAAGCCCGGTGAAGAATTTTACATGCCCGACTCCGGAGTGACGGAGTTTACGCTCACTTTCGATGCTATTCCGAAGGATACGAAATCAATAAATTTCACAGAGAATGAAGATTCGAGCTGGAAAATGTGGGACATCGACCTTACAGGCAGCAAGAATACGCGGATGCCCGCCAAACTGTTCAAAAAGACTATCAACAACAAGAAGTTCGTGATACCAGACCCTGTGTTCGAGTGCGATACCACGACCGTCAATGTTCATATTCTCGGCTACCACTCCGACATGGGCAACGAGCTCCAGTATTTCGTCAATTCTTTCACCGGACAGAAGAACTGTGAGGTTGACTTTGCTCCTGCAAAGATTGACGAGAACGGCAATGCCGTAATACGCTTGTTCCAAGCCGGAACATGCGAGATTGTCATCTCAGAAGTGGGACAGTGCAGTGCCTCATGGAGTGCCACACTGAAACCGGGAGAGACCATCGACCTAAATGTCGATTTGGCATTGACTGGCGATTTGACGACAAGACAGCGCGAAGGGTATAAGAACAATGATATATGGTCATGGCACAACGGACACTATGCCGCCTACGACATGATATATAAATCGATGTATGCGAAAGACAAGTATTATGGATTCGAACCATATTCGGGCGAATTCGGCGATTACCACATGGACGGCGACCAATATACCGACTACATCATCGGTGAATACAATAAATTGGTCAAGAGCATAAATGAAGACAAGGAAATGACAAAGGCTGAGCGCGAAGTGGCTATCAATAAGCTTAACAAGCAACTTGTCATGGTGGCGCAGGACTGTCGGCGATATTTGATGTTCAACTACTGGCACAGGCACGACAACTATGGCTCTCCGATTCCGGACGACACCATACGTGCCGTAATCACTCCGGAACATCTACGCAAGGTGGCAGCCATTGTCGATATAGACAATCCGAAACTGCTGACCAACAATGCACCTTACAGCTTGCCTTCCTCGACGTGGAGCGAGACTGGCATCTCTGATGTACTGTGGAAAGAGCTTAATGACTATATCGAGACACACAGGGTGGCCGAATCTGGAAAGGCAACGGATGCAGATATTGAAAAACTGCGCAAGCTGAGCAAACCGTTCTATGCCGATGCAGTGGAAAGAGTACAGCGCGATGCTGTCCGGAGACTTTCGTCACTAAAAACAACGGGGTGTACCCCGACTCCTGACGTGGCTGACGATGAAGTGTTCGATGCCATCATGGCAAAATACAGAGGCAAGGTAGTGGTGGTTGACCTTTGGAACACATGGTGCGGACCATGCCGGGCTTCAATAAAGATGCACGAGCCGGAGAAATCGACCACATTCGCGTCTGAAGACATCGTATGGGTATATATCGCCGACGAATCATCGCCTGCATTGAAATATTACCAGATGATAAATGACATCAAAGGCGAGCACTACCTATTGACAGGGGAGCAGATTAAAGTAGTCAGAAAGCGTTTCGATGTTGACGGCATACCTTATTATATAATGGTTGACCGCGAAGGTAATGCCAAAGGCAGACCGGACATGCGCGATCCGAATATCTATAAAACGACTATTCTCGATGCTCTCAAAGCCGATAAATAAGCCGTCTGCAAAAAAATAAGACTTTTTATCAAAAAAAAACAGCATCAATGTGTAACTTTTAATTTGTTTGTCCGTCTGTCATTATAGAGAGATGAAAGAGATAAGCTTCAGATATGATGTTTTGCCGTTGAAGAACAGGCTCTTCAGGCTGGCTTTCCGCATCACTCTCAACAGAGAAGAAGCGGAGGACATCGTGCAGGACACTCTCTTGCGAATATGGGACAAACGTGACGAATGGAAAGAGCTTAACAGCATGGAGGCATTCGGACTGACCATCTGCAGGAATCTATCTCTCGACAGAATGGAAAAGAAGGAGAAACGGAATGTCTCGCTTGACGAAAGTCTGCACGACTGCATCGACTTCTCTTCCGCCCCTGACGAAAGTATGGCGCACCGTGAAAACGAGAGCATCGTGGGCAGACTTATCGACAGACTTCCCGAAAAACAACGCTCCGTGGTGCAGCTGAGAGACATCGAGGGCAAAACATATAAAGAAATAGCTGATGTGCTCGGACTGACAGAAGCAGACGTGAAAGTCAGTCTTCACAGGGCAAGAAAGCAGATTAAGGAACAATTCAATAGACTTGACAAATATGGACTATAAGTACATCGAACAACTTTTGGAACGCTACTGGGACTGCCAGACGAGTCTCGAAGAAGAACAGATTCTACGTTCTTTCTTCAGCCAGAAGGATGTGCCGTCATGTCTGCAACAGTATCGCGATGTGTTCATGTATCAGACCACTGCCCACGAAGAGCAGTTAGGAGAGGATTTCGACCGCCGTATGCTCGACATGGTTGAAAAGCCGACAGTGGTAAAAGCACGCACCATCGGTCTCAGCAGCCGCCTTGCCCCGTTCCTGAAAGCTGCGGCAACGGTAGCGATTGTGATTGCCATAGGCAATGCAGCCGAACATTCCATGAGGAGAGAGGGCAACGGCAATATCGAAAACACTGTGCCGCTGACCGATACGTATGTCAAAGCTGAGGATATTCCTTTTGCGCTGGGCACTTCCGCCTTCAAGGTCAAAGACAACAGCCAAGCGGAAATAAAGACAAAAATTGACACGCTGTTTGTATTGCCGAATGTAAAGGATGCGGAAGAATAGCTGGAATGTGTTCAGAACTCGTGTCATCATCATGCGAAACTTTTACTTTTATACACAATATGCTTTATTAAAACTAAAAACATGAAGCTGTGAAGTTTCAATTCTCTCAAAATTTATTTAATGCAAAAACCGAAAACAGTCTCGCCCATTTCCGGCGGGACTTTTTCTTTGTATATACTTTCACCAATTATACTTGTCTTTTTATTTGGTGAGCAATCTTAAAAAGAGTATATTTGCCCACAACAATAAAGATAAAACTGTCATAACTAATAACATAACCTTAATTCACCAACAATGATTAAATTTTACCCGAATCGAAAACGCACATGGCAAACAGCCATGCTGTTGCTCGGAATGATGTCACCATTTGCTGGGACTATCAAAGCCGAGGCCGCACAAGGCGCAAAGGTGGTCTATACCTTCAACGTAACGAAACCGGCGGAGCAAACGGACACCATCCTGTGTGACTTGAATTATAAAATGATAGGGCATCTTTTCAGCTTGGCTACAAAAGATGAAATAAAAACAGCCCTGCAAAACGGAATCATCAAGTTCTATGCCATACAGAGCACCGGAAGCTATTACAAGACTTCTACTGCCGCTCCTTACGGACACTGGTTCTCTGCCACCGGCAATGCTGTGACACAGACTAACAAGAATGCCGTGGTAATGGGACAATTCCGCACAGACAAATATGCTGTTGCGCACATCCCAACCAAAGCAACCGTAGGAAAGACATATACATTCCGTCAGGCTCTTGTGTGCGAAGAGAGAGATACCATAGAATATGTGTTCAACATCAAGATTGGACACACAGAGGAGATAACTCATGACCAGCCTACGGCAGAAGAGACTTTTATCCACCGCAAAGACTACACTGAAGACTGGATTGTTGCTCCGGTAGTCGGAAAAAACGATGAAGAACTGCAAAGCCGGAACTATATTCAGGTCAGAAAGGGAGACAACATCACTCTCGGTGTACGCACCAAGGAAGAAGGCGAGTCGGTAAAGTTCCTCGTAAAATCGCCGGCAGGAAAGACCCTGAGAACATGGAATTCAAAAGATTTTATTCTTGAAAACGCAACTCCAGAGCACAACGGTGCCTACACGTTACAATGCCGCCGCACAGATGCTGCCGGGAAAGTAACTGTCAAGTCCTACTATTATTTTGTCGATGTACAGACAGAAGAGCCGGGCACTCCTTACAACTGGAAAGAGCACACACCTTATTGGAGCTATGATTTTCGTGATGAATATCCTGACGGATTCCCGGCTCCGACCAAGGTTCTGAATACTTACGGAGACCGTCTTGCCGGCTATAAGGCTGACGGATGGTGGTGCTTCCAGTGGGGTAAAAATAAGCATGATTTCATCACAGACGAGTGCATACAGAACATGCTCGACAAGTTCAACACGGACTTCGCCTACATCCGCGACGAAATGGGATGGCCGCCTGACATTCGTGCACGCAAAGGCTATTACAGCACAATCGTATTGCACGGTTCTGCACTTCATGATAATGCTTCACAAGAGGAACTTGGTGGCTGGCAGTCCGCTGCATGGTATGGCGACCGCAACTGGCCTATGGTGCTCGCAAGCTACTATCCGGTTTATAGCTTCGATGAGAACTGTTCTTATTCAGATGCCGCAGCGCAGAGAGAAGCCATGATTCATGAAGGCATACACGCTGTGTTGGCAGACATGGAGGGAGGCTGTAAACAGGCTTCATGGTTTCACGAATGCGGAAACACTTGGCTGCAAGCAGCTATGACCGCCAAGCGTTCAGGTGAATACGGCACTCCGGGATTTCTCGATGCCTGTCCGTTCATCGCACCCTTCATGCCGATAGAATGCTATTCAGGCTGGCTTCAAGACGGTTCTTTCGGAGGACCGGCGGCAGAGGGTGTTAACATGTTTGAAGGGAGTACACAGATATGCACATGGCGAAACTTGCTTGGAGGTACTCAATATAGCAACGGATTCCCGACATTCCTTGGCGAAGCTGTAGGACAAGGCACAATTCCTTGGATATGGAGATTCTGCAAGACTCGTGTGCTCGAAAGCATTGCCGACACAATAGGCGAAGAAGCCATCAGAAGCCTTATCCTGCAATACCGTGCAAAACAAGCTACTTTTGACATCGGAGGATGGAGAAAAGGATTTAGACAAGTAACTAATGATGTATTTGGTACTATTGTCAAAGAAGAAAATGAACCATATTGGATAAAATGTAAACCATACACGCTGTCACCATACGCAAGTATGTTCCGCAAATCAGAAGATAAATGGTACGCTCCTGATACACTTACTGCACCGGGATGGAGCGGTTCTAATATTATTCCTGTTCATGTAATGGGAGATACCTGTTGTATTGAATTTTCACCGGAAGCTCCCGGAATGCGCGCACAGCTTTGCTATACAACTCCTGAAGGCAAATTTTATTACAGTCAACCGGTACACTGCGGAACTATGACTCTTGACATAAAAGACAAGCCAGCAAATGGAGTTATATTCTGCGTGGTGGCAAATACAGATTATATATATGTCAATGATGAAACGCGTAAGAAACATTATAATTATTCAATAAAGCTTGGAAAGAATTGTGTTGATGTAGCTTCAAGAAATTGCCGCTGGTACTTCAACGAACAGACAATCGTAGATAACGAATACAACGAGTTCAAAGAATATGCTACAGGAATAAAGAGCGTCACAAGCGACAAGTCAGACCGCAATTCTTTCGACGGTGTTCGTCTTATGTCAGGAGTTCTCCGTGGCGGCGACCGTTTGCAAATTGACCCCAACGGTCACAACGCATCTGACATCACAGTTCGCATACTCGGCATGTCCGGATTATTGGTTGAAGCCGGAAGACTTGGTGCTGACGGTTCATTCACTCTGCCTTCCGACATGGCACGTGGAATGTATTTCATTACCTTCACATACGGAGAAAAACGCGATGTGTATAAAGTGTTTGTAAGATAAGACACCATAATATACACAGAAAGAAAGTAAATAAAGAAGTCGGGGCGGGCAACTGCATGTTTTCAGTTGTCCGCCCCGACTTCTTTTTGTTGATATATCTGATTGTTTAAGCGGAGATATTTGGAAGGTTTAGGTGAGTCCACCACTTGAATCTATCGCATAAATCGCACAATTACAATAAATAAATTCGCTGCAACAAGTTAATAAAACAATGTGAATCCGGCAGACAAAGCATTGAAACTTGGAGCGAACTCCGGCTTGAGAATATTGCATGGATTATATTTCACATAGACACCAATGCCGCGCAAGCGTAGTGCCGCAAACAAATCGACGGTTGTACGGTTTTGGAATGCACGCTTGTCGAAATCCTTGCATTTTTGTCCATCAAGACGATACCTTGTCTTCAAACTGCTGTAAGTGTTGAAGTTGATTACAGGACCAAAAGTAAGAGTGAGTCTATCCGAAATATCATAGTCTATCGTAAGCGGCACAATCCAGCTGAACACTTTCAAGCGTGAGAACTGCACCTCCGCGTTCTCGGGATATTCACCCAACGTAACAGCTTGCGCCTCTTTTATGAACCGTGTCTTGCCCGTCATACGGAAGTTGCGCCAGTTGACACCGAAACCGAAACGACAAGCCAGCCTGCTTCCTGCCGGAGAATACTTCCATCCGAGTATGTAGGGCCACATAATTTCAAAAGATTCGCCCATATCCACACTCATACCCTCCGGAGCATTGATAGCAGTATTCCATCCGATGCACACTCCCGACATAATCACATCCTGTTCAGAGCCTTTTCTGTTGGATTGTTGCAGAAAAGAAAGCGAAAAACTCCATTCTTTGGTATGTTCGGAAGTAATCACAGGTTCTCCTTCTATCAGCGGCACTTCTTTATGATAGACATATTCGTGATTTTCTTCTTTTCCGTTAACCGCAACTTGCAGTTTATTTTCACTGGTGATGAATACGACGCTGTCCGGACGCACAATAGTAAGCGTGTCACTGATGCTTTTTGCAGAAGCATTTACGGCAAACGTCAGAATGAATGCGGTAAATAATGTTTTCATATTGATGTTATTTAATTTGTGAGTGTTATATAAGCAGATTTGTCATTTCTTGAACATCTTTTTCAGTTCTTCCACAGAGGCACCTCCCTCCATATAAATAAGCGTCGCACAATTTTCTCCACCTTTCTTCAGCGATGAGTTCTTGAAAAAGAGATAACGGCGACATCCGTTGGCAGGAGGAAGACTATAGAAAGCATAATAAAGCCGACTGCCGATATTGGCAATTTCCTTGTCACCGGCATCCTTGCCATCGGCAAGCACAAGTTGTTCCATTGTACGGAACAGCCCTTCATCATTCTTCACAATAAGACTGTGATAGAGCGAAAGATTATAAGCGTCAAGTCTATGCCCTTTGACAATCACTTCATCTACATTCTCGTATTTGCGGTAATGCCCGCTCAACAACCGTTCAATGTTTAACCCGGTCTGGGCATCAGCTGTGGCTGATACGACTATAGTTATTAAAATAAATATGATTCGTCTCATAGGTATATGTTTTTATCAAATAGAAAAACCTGTGTCATTCGTTCACTCCTCTTCTTCCATCGTGGCGAACATACCGGACAACTGCTGTTCTATTGTCGGTATATCTTTGTCCGACTGCACATTGAGCCATGAAGCCCGCATTTCAAGCATCACTTTATCTACATTCGTTATCTTCTCACCGGAAATATATGCGACACATATCTCTTCCGGTTCAGCAGCACGGAAAGGAACAAGCATAAGTATGAACAAGACACATGCAGCGGCGGCAGCATACACCGCAGCAGTTCTGCCGAAGAAGTGTCTGTAAACGGATGCGTCCTTACGATTCACCTGTCTGCCGACAGCCACAAACCCCATTACGGCACGCAGTTCGTCGAAGTCGCTGTCCCGTCCTGCCTCCGAGAGAAGAAAAGACTTCAGCATCTCCTCCTCTTCGTCCGTTGTCTCCGCCTCAAAATAGCGTTCAGACAGACGTAGCCAATAATCCTTCTTACTCATCCTACTTTCCATATCCGTTTTGTTTTCTGTAACACATTCTGATTTCCTTTCTTGCTCTCGACAACTGCATCCTGACAGCCGGCTGTTGCATACCGAGCGTCTCTGCTATCACACTGAAGCTCAGTCCTTCATATTCCTTCATGTGGAAAATCTGCTTCTGGAGCGGTGTGAGCCTGCTTTCTACAATCTGCTCCACCATCCGGAACATTTCTTCCCGTTCCGACAGCCCATCCGGTTCACCGGGAGGAACAGACATATCACATTCTCCCAGCTCAACTTCCTCAACCCGCTTTCTGTGGCGAAGAGTATCGACACACAGGTTGCGAACTGTTGTCGCAGCCATCGCCTCGGCTTCCTTGGAAGTCCGCAGGCAGTCCGCACGAGTCCACAGTCTGCAAAAAGCCTCTTGCAGCGCATCGTCCGCCTCATCGCCATTGGGAAAGAACCGTCTGACAATCCGCATCAGCTTGCTTCGGCTTTCGGTGAAGGTTTTAACGAGAATATCTTCGCTCACTTTGTTTCTTTTCCGTTTCTATAAATAAAAACGGAGTATGCCCCATTTTGTAACAAATATAATTCAGATTTTTTATTAAATGTGAATTTTGGTGAGAGAGCAGAAAAGAATTTACAAATTATTTCCTTACTTTTGCGGTATGAATGTTTTTCAGAGGCATCACGTTAAGAAACAGAAACAAAAACCTAATAACTAAACCCAAAAATAAGAGTTATGACAAATCCATTTTCACTCGAAGGTAAGATTGCACTTATCACAGGTGCTTCTTACGGAATCGGCTTCAACATTGCCAAGGCATTCCATGCAGCCGGTGCAACCATCGTGTTCAATGACATCAAGCAGGAGCTTGTTGACAAAGGTCTCGCTTCCTACAAGGAAGAAGGCATAGAAGCTCACGGTTATGTTTGTGATGTGACCAACGAAGCTCAGGTACAGGAAATGGTGGGCAAAATCGAAAAAGAAGTGGGCGAGATAGACATCCTCGTCAATAACGCAGGCATCATCAAGCGCATCCCGATGCACGAAATGAAGCGCGAAGAGTTCCAGCAGGTCATCGACATTGACCTCGTAGGCCCATTCATTGTGAGCAAGGCTGTTCTCCCTTCAATGATGCGCCGCCGCCACGGAAAGATTATCAACATCTGCTCTATGATGTCTGAGCTTGGACGCGAAACAGTGTCTGCATACGCTGCTGCAAAAGGTGGTTTGAAGATGCTCACTCGCAACATCTGCTCTGAATACGGAGAATACAACATCCAGTGTAACGGTATCGGTCCGGGCTACATCGCTACTCCTCAGACAGCTCCTTTGCGTGAGACTCAGCCGGACGGAAGCCGCCATCCTTTCGATTCGTTCATTTGCGCAAAGACTCCGGCAGGCCGCTGGCTCGACCCTTCAGAACTCGGAGGTCCGGCAGTGTTCCTCGCTTCTTCTGCTTCAGACGCAGTGAACGGACATGTGCTTTATGTAGATGGTGGTATCCTTGCTTACATCGGCAAGCAGCCTAAATAAAGAGTACAGTCTCTGAACCGATAGCGTTCAGATAGTCTGATAATCTCCATTGACTTAGCAAATGCTATGTTAATGGGGATTTTTTTGGTTAGTGGGTGTATTTTAATATATTCCCAAAAGAGGTGTCTATTGGAATATGACAAAAAGAAAAAAACAGTTCGTTAAATTTTGAAATAACAATTATTGTACCTGCCAATATTTTTTGTTCTGTCTCTGTCGGAATGGTTTCAAAACAAGCACAGGTGCAGAGAGTCTTGTCTGCCATAGAATTGAAGCCCCATAAAAAAATTTTTGATATGGCTTTTTAAGGGCATGTTCGATTTTGATAAAATGACAGCATATTTCAATAAAAGGAATCATATTTTGCAAATTTACCTATAAATGCTATCTTTTTGACTTTGCCAAATGTTAAAATCCTAAGCCTTCTGGCACGCGTCAAAATGAAGCGCTCCGAACTTTTATCGAAGAACAGGGATTCTACGCGCATTTTCTGAGGTCGTCGGAAAATGTGAAATAGCGTTTCGTTTTGGAGCGGTTCTTTTACATTTATTTATTTTTGGCGAAGAGTTTTTGAAAAAACACTACTAAGTTTTCAAATTTTCAGCGCGCTGTCGCCGAATTTCCAGCGCACTGTTTTTTTATTTTCAGTGCGCTACAATTTTACGCGCTTAGTAGATTGGAGAAATTTTCTCTATAGAGTTTTTGAAAAAACGCTGGATTTCGAAATAAAAAATGGCGGAGGTCGGATAAATTGTTAAGAAGTGTATAATTTGCAGTTTTGAAAAAGTGTCTGAACAGAAACTGAAAAACGGGTAGTGTTCGGGCAGCATTTGGGAGTATAAACAGTGAATTTACTTATAACATATTAATAATCAATTATTTATCAGAACATTCAAGATTGTCGAAAAATTGCGTCCGGCACGTTTTTTTTGAGTATTTTCGCAAATTTATATCTTGCTGATTATCAACATATTGCCTTCGACGCAAAAATTTCGTCTTTTTGCCATCGACAAAAAATCTCTTCAAGTGTTAAATTTTCATTTTGGGCGAAAATATCATTTTGTCATTTTGAAAAAGCGGGATTTCTACCTATTTTAGTTGGTTGTATGCAGATGTATTAGTGGATGTACTTAAAACATCATGAGGAATCTATGCCCCTACATAATTATAAGAAATAAAAATTAGTTGAAAATTTAACGGACTATTGGTATATGGACGGCAAATTCCTGCATATCGCGGCAATGAATGTGTGATGAATATTCTCAAAAACTATTGTCCAACCAAGTATTTTGGTTACTTTTGCGATGAAGTAGTTGAAACATAACGATATGGACAAATATATTTTCGAGCTGAAGATGAAGGTGAGAGACTACGAGTGCGACCTTCAGGGAATAGTGAATAATGCCAATTACCAGCATTATATAGAACACACGAGGCATGAATTTCTACTGAACCACGGAATTAGTTTTGCCAAGCTGCATGAGCAAGGCACAGATGCTGTGGTGGCAAGGCTCAACATGCAGTTTAAGACCCCTCTGAAAAGCGGAGACGAGTTCGTCTCAAAACTATGGCTGAAGAAGGAAGGGGTGAAGTACATATTCATGCAGGACATATTCCGCTTGCCGGACATGAAGATTGTCATCAAGGCACAGGTAGATACCGTATGCCTCGTCCACGGCAGACTGTCCGAAAGCGAGGAGCTTGATGCCGCTTTTTCGCCTTTCTGGGCGGCTGATTGAGGTTGTGGAACCGATTCTTTTTTGAAATATGTGGGGATGAGTGAGAAAGAAATAATCTATACGATGGCTCTTACGAGAGTGAAGAGTTTGAGTCTGAGCAATGCACTTATACTATATCGCAGTTTAGGCTCGGCAGAAGCTGTGTTTGAACACAAAGACCATATTTGTGATTGCATACCGGATGCTACTGAACGGCTTGTCGCTGCCTTGAAGAATACGGACGAGGCTGTGCGACGTGCCGAGGCGGAGATGGAGTTCATCGTGAAAAACAAGATACGATGCTTGTGCATGAATGACGATGAATATCCGCAGCGGCTCAAAGAGTGCGGCGACGCTCCCCTGTGCCTGTTCTATTGTGGCACAGCGGACTTGAATGCCCGGCGCGTCATCAACATGGTCGGTACGAGAAAGTGTACGGAATACGGCAAAGACCTGTGCCGCCACTTTATTGCCGACTTGAAGCGTTATCATCCGGACATTCTCGTGGTCAGCGGACTGGCATACGGAGTGGATGTACATGCCCACGGAGCTGCCATAGAGAACGGTATGGAAACAGTCGGTGTACTTGCCCACGGTCTGGACATGATTTATCCTTCTGTCCATCGCCGGATAGCCGTGCAAATGGCAAAGCAGGGCGGTCTGCTGACCGAATATATGAGTGCGACAGTGCCCGACAAAGGCAACTTTGTGAGGCGCAACCGTATTGTCGCCGGCATCTGCGATGCGACGATTGTGGTGGAAAGTGCCGCCCGAGGAGGAGGACTCATCACAGCCGAGCTGGCAGAAGCCTATCATCGCGACGTGTTTGCCTTTCCCGGAAGAATCTATGATGAATACAGCGAGGGATGCAACCGACTGATAAAGGACAACAGGGCTGTGTTGATACAGTCGGCAGAGGATTTCGTCAATGCCATGTGCTGGGACAATCCGTTGGCAGCAAAGAAGGAGCCTCGTCAGCAGGAACTTTTCGTGGAGCTTACGGAAGAGGAGCAGCTGATTGTCAACACCTTGAAGAATGTTGATGACAAGCAGATTAATCATATCGTGGTGGAAAGCGGCATTCCGTATAGTCGCGTGAGTGTGCTGATGTTTGAGCTTGAAATGAAAGGACTGGTGGTGCCTATCGGCGGTGCCAGATACAGGCTTCTGCGATATTGAACGGTGTCCTCCTGTTATTTTTGTAGTTATCTGCAATACGCTGAGAAATAGAACAAATAATTTGAAAACAGTTTCTTAATTTATCGGCAAAAATGTAAGTTAACATACCTCTGCATGGTAGTTAGCAAAAAAAGTAGTATTTTTGCAACTTGTCAGGTAAAAGGCAGATAATAAATCAATAAAACTATATAAAAGTAAAAATGGCACAAGAAGATGTTTTTAAGAAAGTAGTTTCCCACTGCAAGGAATACGGATTCGTATTCCCTTCAAGCGAAATCTACGACGGTTTGGGCGCAGTTTATGATTATGGACAGAACGGCGTTGAGTTGAAGAACAACATCAAACAATATTGGTGGCAGAGCATGGTGCTCATGCACGAGAACATTGTCGGCATAGACTCATGCGTTTTCATGCATCCAACCATTTGGAAAGCATCGGGACATGTCGATGCGTTCAACGACCCTCTGATTGACAACCGCGACTCAAAGAAGCGTTACCGCGCAGACGTGCTCATCGAGGAACAGATAGCCAAATATGAAGAGAAAATAGAGAAAGAGGTGGCAAAAGCGAAGAAGAGATTCGGCGACTCTTTCGATGAGCAGAAATATCGCGAGACAAGTCCGCGTGTATTGGAGGAGCAGGCTAAACGGGATGCGCTGCACGAGAGATATTCCGTTGCCATGAACGAAATGAACCTTGAGGAGCTGCGTCAGATTATCCTCGATGAGGGAATCGTCTGCCCTATCTCTGGTACAAGAAACTGGACAGAAGTGCGCCAGTTCAACTTGATGTTCAAGACAGAAATGGGTTCGACCGCCGATGCTGCCATGACCATATACCTTCGTCCCGAGACAGCACAGGGTATCTTCGTGAACTACCTCAACGTGCAGAAGACAGGACGCATGAAGATTCCTTTCGGCATTGCACAGATAGGAAAAGCTTTCCGCAACGAGATTGTGGCACGTCAGTTCATCTTCCGTATGCGTGAGTTCGAGCAGATGGAAATGCAGTTCTTCATCAAGCCGGGCACAGAGCTTGACTGGTTTGCCAAGTGGAAACAGACACGTATGGCATGGCACCAAAACCTCGGCTTCGGTGCAGAAAACTACCGTTTCCACGACCATGAGAAACTGGCTCACTATGCCAACGCAGCCACAGACATCGAGTTCAAGATGCCTTTCGGGTTCAAGGAAGTGGAAGGAATACACTCACGCACAAACTTCGACCTCAGTCAGCATGAGAAGTTCTCGGGCAAGAGCATCAAATACTTTGATCCGGAAATCAACGAATCATACACTCCGTATGTCATCGAGACATCCATCGGTGTTGACCGTATGTTCCTCAGCATCATGTGTCACAGCTATTGCGAGGAGAAACTCGAAAACGGCGAAACACGTGTGGTTCTTCGTCTGCCGGCAGCTCTCGCTCCAGTGAAACTTGCTGTCATGCCGCTTGTGAAGAAGGACGGTCTTCCAGAGAAAGCACGTGAGATTATCGATGACCTGAAATTCCACTTCAACTGTCAGTATGACGAGAAGGATTCCATCGGCAAGCGTTACCGCCGTCAGGACGCAATAGGTACACCTTATTGCGTAACTGTTGACTACGACAGTCTGAACGACGATTCTGTTACGCTCCGTATGCGCGACACTATGGAGCAGAAGCGCGTCAAGATAAGCGAATTGTGCGGAATCATCGAGAAGAATGTGACCATCACAAGTCTTCTGAAGAAGCTTAAGTAAAAACAAGAGTGGAAGTTGAAGATTGAAAATTGCCAGCAACGGATTTGAGCTGCCGGGGAAATCGGTTTCAATCTTCAACTTCTATTTTTTCAACCCAACAGTATGGCAAAACTAAGTAAACTGTTTACATCTATTGCAGCAATGCTCATTCTCGTGTTAACCTCATCATGCAGCGAACACGAAGAAGCCGGAGAGTTTGACAACTGGCAGGAGCGCAACCAGCACTATATCGACTCCATCGCTACAGAAGCACGAATCAACGCTGACGGAAAATGGACAAGAATAAGGGCTTACACGCTCAGTGACTCGCAGGACGAGACTGACAGCGACAACAACCATTATATCTATGTGAGAAAGATTGAAACCGGCAGCGGCACATACAGTCCTCTATATACGGACTCTGTACGTGTGCACTACAGCGGCAGACTCATTCCTTCAAGCACTTATCCGAAGGGCTACAACTTCGGCAAGAGCTACAGCACGAGTGTGCTCAATGAAGCTACTGACGTGCCGGCTCTGATGGGTGTAAGCCAGAATATCGTCGGTTTTGCCACGGCTCTCATGCACATGGTTGAGGGAGACAGATGGGAGATTATCATCCCTTACTATCTCGGATATGGAACGGCAAACTCCACACAGACGGGAATACCGGGATATTCCGCCCTCATATTCGATGTGAAACTGGCGCGTATCTATCGCTATCAAATAGACTTGGATACAAGTTGGCACTAACTTCATACGGAAACTTTTTATTTAAGTAGTTATATTTGACAAGCAACTTCAATAAAACAATCTCAGAGAATATAAATAGGCTCTAAAGTTTGCCATTAAGCGGCACAACCTTAGAGCCTTTTCTTATAGTGACAAGTTACTTCCCGACATAAAATCCGGAAGCCTACCTACACATATTATTTCTTCAATCTGTCATCAGCCTTGATAAGATACTCGGCAATCTGAACAGCATTCAGTGCCGCACCTTTCTTAATCTGGTCTCCGGAGAGCCAGAATGTGAGTCCGTTGTCATTAGACAAGTCCTTGCGCAAACGTCCTACATACACATCATCCTTTCCTGCTGTGAACAGCGGCATAGGATAAGTGAGTGTGGACGGATCATCAAGGAGAGTCACACCATCAGCCTCAGCGATAGCCTTTCTTGCAGCCTCCACAGTGATTGGTTCGTCAGTCTCTACCCACACAGCCTCGCTGTGAGCACGGAGTGAAGAAATGCGGACACACATGGCGGAGCAGCGGACATCGCTGTGCATAATCTTCTTTGTCTCGTTGAACATCTTCATCTCCTCCTTTGTGTATCCGTTGTCTTGGAATACATCAATCTGAGGTATAACATTATAAGCAAGCTGATAGGCGAACTTGTTGACAGTAACAGGTTTGCCTTCCACAAGTTCCTTATACTGCTGCTGAAGCTCGTCCATCGCTGCAGCACCTGCACCGGAAGCAGACTGATAGCTTGCAATGTGTATGCGGTTGATATGTGAAAGTTTTTCTATCGGTTTGAGCACAACCACCATCATGATAGTCGTACAGTTAGGATTGGCAATTATTCCACGAGGGCGCACAAGAGCATCCTCTGCATTGCACTCAGGCACAACCAAAGGCACATCGTCGTCCATACGGAACGCGCTTGAATTGTCAATCATGACAGCACCATATTTTGTGATGTCCTCTGCAAACTCTTTGGATGTACCTGCTCCGGCAGAAGTGAAGGCAATGTCAACCCCCTTAAAATCATCGCCATGCTTGAGAAGCTGCACTTCATATTCCTTGCCACGGAATGTGTACTTCTTTCCTGCGCTGCGTGTCGAACCGAACAACACCAGTTCGTCAATCGGGAAATTTCTCTCATCAAGAACACGAAGAAACTCCTGTCCCACGGCACCGCTGGCACCTACAATAGCTACTTTCATTTGTCTTTTATTTTGTATTGAACCTTAAAAAAATATTTGTCTATCCTAAGCATGTGTAGATACATGCTACAAAAACGCTGCAAAATTATAACATTTTGCGGAGTTAAGCCACTAATTCCTAAGTTTTTCGCTAACTTTGCAGAAAAATTGCAGCGACAGTAACAGCGGAAGCACAGAGCCAAACTGTTTTTTGATAACACCTATACCCAAAAGACGCACACTCATGAACTTCATATCTTCTTATCTGAATCTGCCAATAACAGACCCCACATGGGTGTTCTTCGTGGTTCTGTGCATCATCCTCCTTGCACCGATGATTTTCACAAAGCTGCACATCCCTCACCTGATAGGTATGATTCTCGCGGGAGTACTCATCGGAGAACACGGATTAAATCTTTTGGAGCGCGACTCCAGCTTTGAACTTTTCGGAAAAGTCGGAATATATTACATCATGTTCCTTGCCGGTCTGGAAATGGATTTGCAAGGACTGAAGCAAAACCGCACCAAAGGATTGGTGTTCGGTCTGCTGACATCTGTCATCCCTTTTGCATTCGGATTTGCCGCCGGCTTTTGGCTGCTCGATTATAGTATTCCCGCCTCCCTGCTGCTTGCAAGCATATTTGCTTCGCATACCCTCGTGGCATACCCAATAATAGGACGCTACGGAGTGAACAGAAACAAGAGCGTCACAGTCTCTGTGGCAGCAACCATGTTCGCACTGCTTTTCGCACTGCTCATTCTTGCCGGAATATCCGGAACATACAAGGGCGACAACGATATGTGGTTCTGGATATTCTTCACTGTCAAATGTGTGCTATATCTGGTGGGAATATTCGCACTGTATCCTGTCGTCATACGAACTTTCTTCAGAAAATATTCCGACTCGGTGATGCAATACATCTTTGTGATAGCAATGGTGTTCTTTGCCGCTGCAATGGCAGAGTTATGCGGATTGGAGGGCATACTCGGAGCGTTCCTTTCAGGACTGGTATTCAACCGTTTCATTCCTCACACCTCTCCGCTAATGAACAGGGTAGAGTTTGTGGGTAACGCATTGTTCATCCCTTACTTCCTTATCGGAGTCGGGATGCTGGTCAATATGGCTCCGCTGTTCGGATACAGCGAAGCACTGCTTGTAGTAATCATCATGGTCGTGGCAGGAACACTGTCCAAATACATTGCCGCACTCACGGCGCGCAGAATATTCCGTTTCACTCATACAGACGGACTGATGATGTTCGGACTTACAGAAGCCCATGCGGCGGGTGCCCTTGCAATGGTGATGGTAGGTACAAAGCTCGAAGTGGCAGAGGGAGTGCCGTTGATGAACAATGCCGTACTCGACGGTGTGGTGATGATGATTCTCATATCGTGCATCATTAGTTCGATAGCCACAGACCAAGCGGCACGCAAAATGAAACTGGAAGAAGAAACCTCCGCCGGCAATGCCGGAGAAGAAGAGAAGCAAAGCCGAAACGATGACGAACTGATAATGCTGCCTATCAACGACCCGCAGAACATAGAGCCGTTGATAAACACAGCCATCATGATGCGCAACCAAAAACTCAACCGGGGACTTATCTGTCTCAATGTGGTGAACGATGCCGACCAAAGCGGACTTGCGCAGGCTCACAGCCGCAAGTGTTTAGCGGCTGCAGAGCGCATAGCGGCAGCAGCGGATGTAGGCATGCAGTCACAAAGCAGATTGGCTGTCAACTTCGTGAACGGTGTCATCCATGCCATGCGCGAGAATAATGCATCGGAAATAATCATAGGACTTCATCGGCGCAGGACTCTGGTAGATTCATTCTACGGACGTTTTGCAGAAGGGCTTGTAGAAGGAACCGCACGGCAAATTATCATTGTGAACTATCTTATTCCGGTGAACACAATACACCGCATCATTGTGGCAGTGCCGGAACGTGCAGAATATGAAAGCGGCTTTTACAGGTGGGTGGAACGGCTTTCACGCATGGCAGGAGAAATCGGATGCCGCATTTGTTTCAATGGAACAGAACAGACACTGAACCTCATCCGCAGCCATTTGCGCCGCCACCACCAGAGCGTGCGTGCCGAATATTCCTTAATGGATTCATGGGACGACCTTCTGCTGTTGAGTAAAGACATCAGCTTCGACCATCTGTTCGTTGCCGTCACCGCACGTCCGGGCACCATCTCATACCAGAAATCATTCACTCAGCTGCCAAAACAGATTCTAAGCTATTTCTCAAACAACAGTCTGATGATTGTATTCCCAGACCAGAACGGAGAAGCATCCGACAACCTGACATTTTCTGAACCACATGGCAAGCAGCTTACTTCCGGAGGTTCGCGCATCACAACATGGCTGTCAAAATGGATTAGTAACATGGGATAAGGAACAAAGAAGTTCCAGTCTGGAATTAATAACAGCTATCATTCCGCCATATATTTAATTATGATAAACTTAAAAGGAATAACCAAAAGCTTTGGTTCGCTACAAGTACTGAAAGGTATCGACCTCGACATACACAAGGGCGAAATCGTAAGCATTGTAGGTCCGAGCGGTGCAGGCAAGACCACCCTGCTGCAAATCATGGGCACTCTCGACAACGCTGACGCAGGAACTGTAGTCATAGACAATATGGATGTCACCCGACTCGGACAGAAAGAGATGGCGCGTTTCCGCAATTCCCATCTCGGCTTCGTATTTCAGTTCCATCAGCTTCTGCCTGAATTTACAGCACTTGAAAACATCATGATTCCTGCATTGATAGCCAAGACACCGGCAAGAGAGGCACGCAAACGTGCAAGCGAACTTCTCGGTTTTCTCGGACTTCAGGAACGTGCAGAGCATAAGCCTAACGAACTGTCCGGAGGCGAAAAACAAAGAGTTGCGGTTGCACGTGCTCTGATAAACAACCCTTCGGTCATTCTTGCCGATGAACCTTCGGGAAGCCTCGACACACAGAATAAGTCAGAACTTCATCAGCTGTTCTTTGATTTGCGCGACAAACTGGGGCAGACTTTCGTCATTGTGACGCACGATGAAGAACTCGCCTCCATCACAGACCGCACAATCCATCTGAAAGACGGACAGATTGTAAGCATTTCAGGAACATCCCCGAGTCCGGACAAAACTCAGACCGGAGATACAGGAGACATGCAGGAAACCAACACTATATAAGTAAGAATGAAAGATTACCATAATCTTTAACCCATAACAACACAACAAGATGGAAAATATAAGATTAGGAAAAAGAAACCGCCTTGAAGTATTGCGCGAGGTCGATTTCGGCTTTTACCTCGACGGAGGAGAAATAGGCGAGATATTGTTGCCCCGACGCAATGCGCCGGAGAACTGCAAGATAGGGGACATCGTGGATGTATTCCTGTATCTCGACAGCGAAGAGCGGCTCACAGCCACCACAGAGACCCCGCTGATAGAAGTGGGAAAGTTCGCCTACTTGCAAGTGAAATGGACAAACGAGTTCGGTGCCTACCTTGACTGGGGACTGATGAAAGACTTGTTCTGTCCGTTCCGCGAACAGAAGATGCGTATGCAACAAGGTCACAGCTATGTTGTCTATTGTTACATCGACACCGTGACCTACCGTATCGCCGCTTCTGCAAAGGTGGAAAAATTTCTTTCCGAAGCAATGCCTCCATACGAACAGGGAGAATGCGTGGAGATACTCATACAACAGAAAACAGACCTCGGCTTCAAAGCAATCGTAGAAGGACGCTTCGGCGGCTTGATATACGACAATGAGATATTCAGAGAGCTGCATACCGGAGACACACTGTCTGCTTACATCAAGCAGGTGAGAGAGGACGGGAAAATCGACCTCACACTCCAGCCGCACGGCAAAGAGCTTGTGGAAGGTTTCTCGGAGAAACTGCTGAACTATATGCTGTCTGTGGAAAACGGATTCATCCCATTCCATGACAAGACTCCGGCAGAAGACATCTATGCAAAGTTTAAGGTTAGCAAAAAAACATTCAAACGTGCTGCCGGCGACTTGTACAAGCACCGACTCATCAATATCGAGGACAACGGATTGAGACTGACCAAGCGAGGACGTTCCAAAGGAATGGAAGACTAAGCTAAATATCAATAAATTTCTTTTCGGGCAGAACAGCTATTGTGAAACAAAGTTGTTCTGCCCGAAATATATGTATGCTTATTCATTATAGGGGAGTTTAGACTTATTATGATTACATTAGGGAGAGTTGAAATGCCCCTGACAACTACAACAAACAAATTAGTATCTATCACCCATATTTAATCCCAAAGCGGAGATGCTCCTGTTCAACACAAGGATGCTTTCCGAACCCATATTGAACAGTAAATCGATGATGCTGAGGTTTGGCAGAAAGCCATGCTTGCCGGCAAACACCTGATAATATTCCTCGGGAACAAAGCCGCGGTCACACCTCCAGTCCGTCTTTGGCGACAAAGAAGTTCTGAAGTCATTACATGCTCCCGGCATATCGCCCGGCTGCACATAACAATCTGTGCGCAGGATAGAAGGACTGACATCTATCAGTTCGCAGCATTTCTCCACAAGAGCCTCATTGAAGTCAAACAAGAAATCCCAGTGCTTCTCATAGAACGGACGGAAATCGTCCTGATAATACTCAAAGAAAGGAGAGTTGAAGTAGCTTGAAGCCAATGCCTGCCAATGCCTGTGCCGCCAATTGTCATGCTCACTGATGCGCACATCCTTCATCAGACACTTTGCCGTGGAAAACTTCTCCACCGGCACTGTAAGGACAAGCATACCGTTAGGCGAATCAATGACACACCGTGTCCTGTAGGTCTGCTTCACATAATTCTCATACTGCTCCACAAAGCATCTTCCTCCGGAAACCAGCTTTGTGAAATACTGTACCGGAGGAAGATATGCAGAGGATAAATATATATCCATCTTACTCATTAATATGTGTATCCATCGTTATCATTTGATGTCTGCCACCCACTTGAACAATCTGTTCCAACGTATGCGGCTTGAAGGATTGGAATCGGGACTTATTGAGAGCCATACAAAAAGCGGTTTGCCCACGATGTGATCCTCCGGCACAAAGCCCCAGTAGCGAGAATCGGCAGAACAGTGGCGGTTGTCACCCATCATCCAATAATAATCCATCTTGAACGTATAGGAATGAGCCTCTTTGCCATTGATAAAGATTTTTCCGTCTTTCACTTCAAGTTCATTTCCTTCATACACCCTGATAGGACGCTCGTAAATGGCGATATTGTCCATCGTCAGTTCCAGCGTCTCTCCCTTGGCAGGAATCCACAGCGGACCGTAGTTGTCGCGCGTCCATCCGTAATAATGGTCAAGAGGATAGAGATTTCCGAAGAATCCGTCCTTTATTTCCACGATGCTGTCAACAAGAGCCTTATTTGCCTCAAGTGCCTTGAGAGCCGATTGTGTGAGCGGTATTCCGTTCACATAATCAAAGATGCGTGAGCGGTCGGCATCGCTTATGTCAAGCTCGTTGCACAGCTCGTCACTCAGCACCTGCCTGTCTTTCGTATAGACACGGTAGCAGAACTGCACCTCTTCCGGCTGTTTCTGAGGCTTCCCATCCACGTATATCACCTTGTCCTTTATCTGGAATGTCTGTCCGGGCAGACCGACACAACGCTTCACATAATTCTCGCGCCTATCTACAGGGCGGCTCGTTATCTCGCCATATTGGTTGGCATCAGCTTTTACATACTGCTTTCCGTAGGCATACAGCTGATTGAACAGCTCCATCTGCTGTTCTGTTGACAAAGAGTCCGGATGCGGCATCTTATATCCCTGTTCCACCGCCATCTGATAGCCGATGGAATAGCACAAATCGTAGAAGTCGTTATTGTAGTGTACTGCCACCGTATCGCCTGCCGGATAGTTGAACACCACAATATCGCCATATTCCACCTTGCCCAGCCCTTTCACACGGCGGTACTGCCAGTGAGGCCACTCAATGTACGACTTGCAGTTGAGCACCGGCAACGTATGCTGCGTCAGCGGCATGGTCAACGGTGTCTGCGGAATACGCGGCCCATAGCTCAGTTTCGACACTAAAAGGTAGTCGCCCGTCAACAGCGACTTCTCCAAAGAGGAAGAAGGAATCTGGTAGTTCTGGAAAAAGAAATTATTGACGAAATAAACTGCGACAAGGGCAAAGATAATGGCATCTACCCAGCTCATCAGCGTCTTCGCCACAGGGTCTTCAAGATCCTTCCACCATGTCCAGCGTATTTTCTTGGTGATATATACATCGAAGATGAAAGGAACCACAATCAGTCCCCACCAGCTCTCCACCCAATAGAGGAACAGGAGATACAACAGAGTGACCACCACAAAATAAGTCCATGAAAGCCACTTTGGACGCGGTTTCTCTTCTATGCTCTTTTTATAATTCTGATAATAAGAACCCATTTCCGTAGAATATTTTTTTGTTTATAATGATTCAGAACTTGAACAAATCGTCAGTAGATAGCAGTCCGTAATGCTCCGCCGTATATTCGGCAGCAAGCACAGCACCGAGAGCAAACCCTTTGCGGCTGTGCGCATCGTGCGTGATAGTGATGCTGTCGGCTTCGCTGTCGTATATGACACTATGGATTCCGGGCACCTCGTCGCGACGTATAGAACTGATTGGAAGTTCGTCAGCAGCACATTCCTCACTGCCCGAAAGTGTACCATCGGGCGCAAGCAGTGTGCCCTTCGTCCATGAGTTCTTGCGCTCCAGCTCCGACAAGATTCCTTCGGCAAGTGTGATTGCCGTGCCGCTCGGGGCATCAAGCTTATGCACATGATGAGTCTCCACCATCTTCACATCGTATGAAGGGAAGCGGTTCATAATCTTTGCCAGATACTTGTTGACAGCAGAAAAGACAGCCACTCCTATGCTGAAATTGGATGCCCAGAAGAGCGTCTTGCCCTCTTCCGTACATGCACGGCGGACATCATCGCCATGTTCTTCAAGCCACCCGGTGCTTCCCGACACCACCTTCACACCGGCTTTCCATGCCTTCAGATAGTTGCCGTATGCCACATGGGGAGCCGTAAACTCAATAGCCACGTCTGCGCTTTTGAAAGCATCCGTCTCAAAATCCTCCTGATTATTTATGTCTATAATGCAGACAATCTCATGTCCGCGTTCTATGGCAATCTGCTCTATCATCTTTCCCATCTTGCCATAGCCAATCAATGCTATCTTCATAAGTCATTCATTATGTTTATTCCAACGTCTTGCAAGCCGCAGCCTGCAAACACAAATATGCTATATGGGACAAAGTTACACATTAAACAATAAAACTTCGAGATT
The DNA here is from genome assembly GCA_017621515.1 of Bacteroidaceae bacterium. Lineage (GTDB taxonomy): Bacteria > Bacteroidota > Bacteroidia > Bacteroidales > Bacteroidaceae > RGIG8745. The sequence goes on along the minus strand of JAGASY010000102.1, from coordinate 27,553 downwards.
TTATGCCGTTTTTTTATCTTATTCTCCCGATAAGCTCCTGTTTCATACAGTCAGGATGTCACTATCGGAACTTTAGCAGACATAATTCCGCCGATTTCCGACTTTGAAAACCACGCATATTGAGGCTCTATAACAAAATTTTTTATACACAAATTTTAACAAATTTATTTTCTGACAAATTGGTCGCGTATTCATTGATTTAATTTCTATTTGCTGATTTTACATTAGAGATACTGTCTTTTTGATTTTGCCAAATGTTAAAATTCCAAGCCCTCTGGCACGCGTCAAAATGAGGCGCACTGAACTTTTATCGGAGAATGGGGATTCTGTGCGCATTTCGTGAAGCCTCCACGAATTGTGAAATAGTGTTTCGTTTTTAGGTAGTTCTTTTACATTTATTTATTTCCGGCGAAGAGTTTTTGGAAGAACACTACTAAGTTTTCAAATTTTCAGCGCGCTGTCGTTACATTTTCAGCGCACTGCAATTTTATTTGCAGCGCAGTAGAAATTCTCCCACAGTGCGCTGAAAATTTGAAAACAGCGCGCTGTGAAGAAAAAGACAGTGGGAAGCGGGAAAAAAGGCAGCAAAGCCCAATTGGAATGTTAAGAAGTGTATAACTCGTGGTGTTGGAAGTATGCCTGAGCAGAAACTCAAAAACAAGTGGATTTGAAGCAATGTTTTGGAACAAAAACGGCAAGTTTAATTATAAAACATTAATAATCAGCAGATTATCAGAACACTCAAATTTGTCGAAAAATTGCGTCCGGCACGTTTTTTTGAGCGTTTTGAAGAGTTTTGTATCTTATTGATTATCAATATTTTATCTCCGATTCAAAATTTTTGTCTCTTTGTCTCCGGCAAAAAATCGCTTCAAGTGTTAAATTTTCATTTTGGGCGAAAATATCATTTTGTCATTTCAGGAAGTGGTATTTTAGCGTGTTTTTAGTGGTTGTATTCGACAGATTCCTCATGTTTAAGTACACCCACTAAAATAGCATGAGGAGCCTGTCGAGAACAACCCATTTAAAAACAAATTTACTTTTTGTCACAAGAAAAGTCCATACGAGACATAAATAACAAAAAACACAATCTTTCACATTATTAATTTACGTATCTGCAAAAAAAAGCATAAATTTGTAGCAACAAGTCAATAATATTATCGAGGAATCCATATTTCTGATAATAAACCTGAAAAAATTACACAACTGACAGCAACAAACAACAATATAAACTAAGACTATAAAATTATGAGACAAATTATTACAGGCATCATAGCTTTGCTCTGCTTTTTATGCCAACAAAGCATAAATGCACAAAACAAGCCACTGCTCTATCCTTTCAACGGACTGAGCACATTACGCAATGCGTCAGACAACGGACTATGGGCTGTCGGTGCTGTCAACTCAGGTGAATCGACAGCCAACGGCAGTTTGGTGAAGCTGATGGACTTGAGTACCGGACAAGTAGTAACGCTTCCGCTCGTTGAAGAGCAGAGAGGCTACGACGGAAGTACCTTCGATGTCAGTGACGACGGAAAGACTGTGGTCGGAAGTTTCAACGGATATGCGGCATACTACAAGGACAGCCGCTGGCATGTGCTGCCGGTTCCGGATGGATATGAAGACTATGAAGGTGTGGTAGAATATATGTCTGCCGACGGACGATGGATGGTCGGCTACCTGTTCGACAGTTCGTGGGACATGAAAAGTATGCTGTGGAAAGACGGTGAGATAGCTGTTCTTCCCGGTCTCACACAGAACGAAAACACAAGGTTTTTCCGGATTTCGGGAGACGGACGCAAGGTTTTCTTGAACAATGGCGGACGCTTCTGCATCTACAACACGGAAGAAGAATCATGTGAGACTGTGGCATACAGGCTTGGTTCCAATGATATGTCGATAAGCAACAACGGACGCTATGTGGCAGGATTCAGCAACCGGACAGAATACAGCGGCGGAGAATGGCCTTCTGCCGAATATACGGTAAGTTATCTCTACGACACGGAAACAAAAGAATATAAGGAGTTCAGCGACCCTGAAGACCGTAACATTTCGGCAGCAGCGGTAGGCAACGACGGCACGTTGTACGGCACATCGCCCATGTATCCTCCGTTGCGCACACTATATATCCGCTCCAACAATGGATGGATTGACCTTGCAACCATTCTTAACCAGCAATACGGAATGTCCTTCACTTCAGAGGGCGGCATGGACTACACCGGCACTCCAATGTCAATCAGCGATGACGGGCGCACTCTGGCAGCTTTTTCTCTGATTGGCGGTCCATGCTATTCGCTGACGCTTCCGGAACCTTTCAAAGATGTAGTCAACCGGATTAATCTTTTAGGTGCATATAGCGTCATGCCGGAAGAAGGTTGCAGTTTGGCACGCATGAGCAGTGTCTATCTCACATTCAATCGTAGTGTATCGATTGTTCCAAATGCGCAAGCTCATGTATATAAAGATGGTGAAATGGTGGCATCTACTTTGAGCATCACCCAGCCGGAAGGCAGCAGCAACAGAGTAAGGTTGGCTTTCGGGCGCAATGCTTATCTCACTCCGGGAGAAATGCACACGCTGACAATTCCTGCCGGCACATTCGTCACAGAAAGCAAGAATGTGGAAAGCCCGGAAATCAACATCAAGTATATGGGACGCGCCTACGAACCGGTGAAACCGACAGAGATATTGCCTGCCGACGGAGCTTCCGTAGCCGAACTGGGCTATTACAATGTGGCGATGGTACAGTTCGATGCTTCTCTTTCTTTAGTGGAAGGTGCACAGGGAGAGTTGTACAAGAGTGGTGTAGATGAACCGATTGCAAAGCTTAACCTCACGGTTGTAGATAAGCATCTCTATGCCTACCCTGCCACGACACAGAAACTGATGCGCGGAAGTGACTATACTGTAAAGATTCCGGCAGGTGTCGTGACCGACAAAATGGGATATTGTGCCAACGAAGCCATTGAAATAAACTACTCAGGTGCATTTGTCATCGAAACTCCTGACAATAGTTCAGAATACATATTCTTCGACGATTTCTCAAATCCGAACAATTCGACAGGCAATTTCCTTTTATACGACGGCGACCAGCTGGCTCCTGACTCAGAAATGCAGAGTCTCGGATTTAACAGCGGAAGCACTCCTTGGAACTTCACCATACACGACAATGGGGCATACGACTATTGTGCCGCTTCCCATTCGCTCTACGACAACATGGGCACATCGGACGACTGGATGGTGATACCTCAACAGTATATAGACAATGCCTTCTACTATCTGACGTTCAAGTCACAGTCGTACCGCAAAGTATGTTCCGACCGACTCAAGATATATGTGTGGGAGTACGATGAATATCTCTCCTCGCTTTCGGCTTCCATCGTGGATGCCATAAGGAAAGAAGGAAAACTCATCTACGATGAAGTGGAAAGCCCGGGCAAGTCGGAAGAGGATTTGGCAGGTGACTGGAAAGAGCACCGTATCTCTCTCGCCGAATTTGAAGGCAAACGTATTTATGTGGCATTCGTGAACGAGAATTATGCAGAGAGCATGGTGTTTGTTGACGATATAGGCATCATGTACAAGGGAAATATCCTGACAACCAACCACACGGAAGAAATTGTCGTGGCGAAAGAAGACATAGAAGTAAGCGGAAATGTCAAAATTATCAGTGACAAAGCGTTTGAAAAAATAACCGTGAGCTACCTGTCGCACGACAAGACTGTGGGTGACACACTTGACCTTGACATAGACTTGTCGGTATCGGACAGCTATGATTTCTCATTTCCAAGACGTCTGCCGCTTACCATCGGTAAAGAGACCGGATATGACATCATCGTGAAGGCGGACAACGAAGTGCAGACCGTCACTTCATACGTAAAGAATATGGCATTCCTCCCGACCAAGCGGATTGTCATAGAAGAAGGTACCGGCTCATGGTGCGGCAACTGTCCGCTCGGAACACTCGCCATCGAATATTTAGAGAAGATGTTCCCGAATCAGGTGATTCCGGTATGTATCCACAACGGTGACGTGTATGCGTTTGACAACTACAACTCGTTCCTCGGTTTCTCAGCCTATCCGACAGGCAAAGTGAACCGTCTCGATGGTTATCTTGCGCCGATGATAAGCGATGACAACGGCAACTTCGCATTTATGTCGGAGACAGGCGACAAGACTTTTACCGACATATTTGTCAAGGAATTGGAGGTTCCCGCCGATGCGGAAATCAAAACAGGAGAACCTGAATTTGACGACATGACAGGACAAATCAGCCTTCCGGTGACGACACGTTTTGCCATCGACCTCGACAATGCTGCCTACAACATACTGACCGTGATACTCGAAGACAGTCTTTATGGGGTACAAAGCAACTATTTCAGCAGCCTTTCCGACCCTAATCTCGGTGCATGGGGCGAAGGCGGAGAGTACGGTTCGTCCTACGTAAGATATGCCTACAAAGATGTGGCGCGCGCATGTGTGGGACTTTCTTTCTACGGACAAAGCGGTTTCATACCAAACAGAATCCAATGCGACACCGACATAGAGAGTACCATTGTGTTCAGTCTTCCTTCTTCCATCAGCAACCGCAAGAATGTGAAGTTCGTATGTATGCTGATTGAAACAGCCACCGGAAAAGTCATCAACGCAGACAAAGTTTCCCTCTACGAGAAAGAGAATGACGAAACTGACCACATCGGTGCAGAAGCATACGCAACAGAATATCATATCACCGTCAACGGCGGAAAGGTATTTGCCGGAAACAGTACTGACGGTGTGAACGTCTATACTATGCAGGGCATGAAGGTGGAGAACGAAAATCTCAACCGAGGTGTCTATGTCATAGATATAGACGGACGCAGAAGCAAGATCTTAATCAAATAAAATGATAAAACCACGAAGTCGCAAGGAATTGCCGTTGCCGGTATTCCTTGCGACTTCATACTTTTCTTATTACCTTTTTATTAAACAAACAATTATGGATTTTTTCAGAAAAAGCGCAGTGGCAGCATTCTGTCTGTTCACGGCGGGAAACATCACGGCACAAGAGAGAAAGGCAAGCTTCGATGAAGGCTGGCGATTCTACCGGGGATGTGCAGCAAATGCAGAAGTGACAGACTTTGACGACAGCAGATGGCGAGAAGTGACAGTACCTCATGACTGGAGCATAGAGCCGCTATCGGAACAGCGCGATGGTAGCAGAGTAGGTCCGTTCTCGCGTTCAAGCATCGGACGTTGGGACACAGGACAGACGGAAGGCGGCGAAGGATGGTACAGAAAAACCTTTCGTCTGGGCAACGAATACAGCGGCAAGAACGTGCAATTGCTGTTCGACGGAGCCTACAACCAAACGGAAGTATGGATTAACGGCACAAAGGCTGCATACAATGTGTATGGTTACATGCCTTTCAAGATAGACCTCTCGAAATACTGCCGCACTGACGGAAGCGAAAATGTCATCGCTGTAAAAGTTATCAACGAAGGACTGAACAGTCGCTGGTATGCTGGTTCGGGAATCTATCGCCACGTATGGCTCGAAACCACAAGCCACACGCATCTTGATGAGTGGGACACTTTTGTTGACGCGTCCCATGTCAACGGCAAGACTGCGGAAATCAAATTGTCAGCAACTGTACATAACGAAGGAAAACAAGCCGCTGCCGGAGAAGTCCTTGCAAGGATTATCGCTCCCGACGGCAAAGAGGTGGCTTCGGGAAAGACTTCATTCCCGGCATTCTCTTCTAAAAGTACAGATGTGGCAATCCACATCAATGTGAAGAATGCCAAACTGTGGTCTGTGGAAAACCCGCAACGCTATAAAGCGGAAATCAGCATCGTGAGCAACGGAAAGACCAACGACAAGCTGACTATTCCTTTCGGAATCAGAACCATAGAGTTCACGGCTGAGAAAGGATTCCTGCTGAACGGAAAAGCTCTTGAACTGAAGGGCGGATGTCTGCACCACGACAACGGTCTGCTTGGAGCGGCAGCTATCGACCGTGCCGAAGTTCGCAAAGTGGAACTGTTGAAACAAAACGGTTTCAATGCCGTGCGTTGTTCTCACAATCTGTCTGCCGAAGCATTCCTCAATGCCTGCGACAGTCTCGGCATACTGGTCATTGACGAAGTTTTCGACCAATGGGAAGAACCGAAACGCAACGAAGACTACCATCGTTTCTTTAAGGAATACAGCGACCGCGATATGGCACTGATGGTTCGTCGCGACAGAAACCATCCTTCCATTATCATGTGGAGCATCGGCAACGAGATTGCACAGCGCGCCGACGACCCTCACGGCATGGAGATAGCCCAAAGACTCAACAACGTCATACGCAAGCACGACACCACACGTCCTTCCACGATGGGTGTCAATTCATTCTGGGACCGTCGCCAGTTCACATGGGAGAAAGATTCATGGCGCGCTTTCCACAATCTCGGTGTGGCGGGCTACAACTACGAGTGGAGACAATGGGAGAAAGACCATGAGGCTTATCCGCAACGTGTGATGTACCAGAGTGAGTCGTATCCGCAAGACATTGCTCTCTGCTGGAATCTTGTGGAGAAACATCCTTACATCATCGGCGACTTTGTATGGACAGCATTCGACTATGTAGGCGAGGCAGGACTTGCCCATACGCTTGAACTTGCAGAGGGCGAACATTCGCCGCAGTTCATGGACTGGCCGTGGTATAACGCATGGTGTGGCGACATTGACCTTTGCGGCAACAAGAAGCCACAGTCCTACTTCCGCGATGTCGTATGGAGAGAAAGCATGATTGCTATGGCAGTACGTCCTCCTGTAGCAGCCGGAAAGAGAGAACACGTGAACGGATGGGCATGGCCGCTCGAAGCGAATCACTGGAACTGGCAAGGATACGAGGGCAAAGAAATGCAGGTAAAGGTCTATAGCCGCGCACCACAAGTGCGTCTTTTCCTCAACGGCAAGCTCATCGGTGAAAAAGAGGTGAACAAAGAAAACTATACGGCTGTGTTCAATGTGAAATATGAACCGGGCACACTGATGGCACAAAACATCGGCAGCCGGAAAGATGCTGCGTCTGTGGAGTTCGTCACCGCGGGACAACCGGCACGTGTGGTTCTTCAAGCTGACAGAGAATCCATATCTTCATCCCACAACGACTTGTCGTATGTGAATATTTCCGTGGTAGATAAAGACGGAAACATTGTTCCTACCGCATCCGTTCCGTTGACCATCGAGGCAAAAGGTGTGAAAGCCGAAGTCATCGGCGGAAATGCCCACTACTCCGACATGAAGAGCTTCCGTTCACTCCGTCCTGCTACGTTCCGTGGACAAGCCATTGCCATTGTGCAGCCACAGGGTGAAAGCGGTACGCTCTCACTGACAGTCAAAGGAAAAGACATTGAACCGGCAAGTTTGGACATACAGATTAAATAAACATTTCCTTTATAGAACGGCACAAACCGTTCCACAATAAAAAAACAGGCTTCTCCGTCATCAACAACGGAGAAGCCTGCATATTTTAAAGAAGCACCCTGTTTCCAAATCAAAAATCTATGCTTACCCCACCTGTGAATGTGGCTTTCGGCATAGGGAATCCCAAGTAAGTCTCATAACGCTGAGCCAGCAGATTCTCTCCTCTGACGAACACCCGCAGCTCCGGCATAACACGATATGAAGCTGTCAGGTTAAGCAGAAAATAATCTTCCTTATGCTCATTTGTCCCTGTCGCCGTATATATTCCGCCCACATACTGAAGTCCAGCCACAGCTGCAAACCGTTTGTACGAATAGTTCGCCCCGACAAAAACCTTATGCTCGGGCGCACAAACCACAGGATTGTCCATGTGAAGGAAGCTATAGTTCGCATCCAAGCTCCAACTGTCATTCAGATTATACGCAGCATCGACCTCAATACCCCAGTTTTCCACTTCGCCGGTATTGACATTCAACATACTTCCATCGACCATTTGCGTCGAGATAAGATTGTCGCCTTTCAGATAGAACACATTGGCACTGAACTTCAAGGCATTCTCTAACAGCCGCTGCGAATATCCGATTTCATAGTTCATCACACGCTCCGGAGACAGTTCGGGATTGGCAGGACGGAACATATAGAGTTCGCGCAAAGTAGGATTGCGGAAACCCTTGCTCACCATCGCCTTCAACTCTGTCCCTCCGGACAAATGGAATGCCAGTCCTCCTTGCGGTACAAGTTCTGTACCAACACGCGAATGGTGGTCAACACGCAAACCGGCATCCAGAGAAAGCCATTCCGCGATGTTCTGACGAAAATCCACATAGCCGGCAAACTCATCCTCCTCCTTGTCCGCAAGACCAAGGTGCTCCCCGGTGGCAATCACACGGTTCCATGCCTCGCCGCCGAAATGCTGCCAATCGAAGCCAACGGTAGTGCGGTTGCCGGGAAACAGCATCGCACTCTGATAGAGGCTGACTCCAGCCATAAGGTCGTCATGAAGATAAAGCCGCGTCTGCGGAGTGCCCCCCGGATGATAACCGTCATTGATATGATGATGCCCCCAGCTGTAAAACGCACTCAGCGCACCGGAGGTTTTCCCATAGTCATTGGTCAAAGCTACGGAAGCCATGCCGCGCGTAATCTCGGAGTCATTGTCTATGTAAGGATTCGACACCTCGCCGGGATTGGAAGCATCGAAGTAAGTCACATTCGCATTTCCTTGCAGTGCCCACTTGTCGGACAACTCGTAGCCTAATTTGACAAAGCCCGTGAACTGCTCAAATTCAGAGTTCTCACGATGACCGTCCGTACTGCCGTAGCTCAATCCCACCATGCCAGAAAAACGTCCGCTCTTCATACGGCTCAGAATCTCCCCCTGCACCGTACCATAGCTTCCCGCAGAGGCATTGACAGAAGTACGCAGACCGTCGGTGTCCATCTTCCGGGTGACAAGATTCAACACTCCTCCCATCGCATTCGAGCCGTAAAGCACGGACGCAGGGCCTCTCAGCACCTCCACTCTCTCTGCCGTCATGGTCTGATAGGCATCCGGTATCGGATGTCCCATCAGTCCCGCATATTGCGGCAGACCGTCAACCAACACAAGGAAGTCCGCTCCGCTGCCTATGCCACGCACCTTTATGCTTCCGGCCGCACCGGTAGATACTCCGTAGCCCATCACACCGCGACTCGTGATAAACAGTCCCGGCACTCGTTCCGTGACAGTCGGCAGCACCGACGGACGGAAATTTTCTTCAAGCACGTCATGTCCTATGGTCGTGATGGTCATAGGCAGATGGCGAATGTCCGTTTCGTTTCTTGTACCCGTAATCACCACATTGTCAGTCACCACACTGCGCAACGTGTCGGCCTCGTAAGCACACACGGGAAGCATCACCGAAGACAGGAGCGCAAAAGAAAGAAATAACTTCATAGCCTTACACGAGAAATTGGAGTTACGCTTCATTTGTCAATGTCTATCAGTTCATATTCCTGCGAACCTATGCCCAGTTCCTCTGCATGTTCAAGCGTATGAATGCCGTGACGGCTTTCCATGCGCTCAATCAGATGGACTTTCCCTTCGTCATCAGAAGAATAGACAAAATCCACACATGCCTTGTCAAGAGCCACAGGGTCGAGCGAAGCCAGAATACCTATATCCTTCATCTGCGGAGCATGAGGATGAGCATCGCAGTCACAGTCAACCGATAAATTGTTTGCCACACTGATATATATGATATTCTCTCCGCAATGTCCGATGACAGCCTTCGCCGCCTCAGCCATAGACTCAAGAAAATCATCCTGCTCCGGAAGCTGTCCCCACATGGCCCTCACATCACGCGTCTTGCCAGCAGTGTGAATCCATGCCTTACCTTCGGAAGAGGCGATGCCTATCGAGATATTCTTTATCGCACCTCCGAAACCTCCCATTGCGTGTCCTTTGAAGTGAGACAGCACCACGGTGAAGTCGTAGTCGAGGAAGTGCTTGCCCACATAGTCATTTTCAAGATGTTTCCATCCCGCGCCCACAGGCAATGCCACATCGCCGTCCGCATCCATAATATCCACATCGGCAATGCGTGTGAACCCATGCGCCTCTGCCGCTTTCACATGGTCTTCTGTCTTGGAACGCTTGCCGCCGTATGCCGTGTTACACTCCACGATGGTGCCTTTCACTTCCTTCACAAGCGGCTCTATCAAGTCAGGGTCAAGAAAATTGTGACCTCCCGGTTCGCCGGTACTAATCTTCACTGCCACTTTCTTACCTTCAGCCTTGCGACCAAGGGCATTGTATATGCGCATAAGAGCATCAGAAGAAATGTTTTTAGTGAAATAGACTTTCGGCTTTGCAGCCTCAACCTCTGTTTCCTGCTGCTTCTCAGCCTTTTCTTTTCCGGTACATCCGCTGTTCACGGCAATCACCGTCATAGGCACTATCAACAGGGTAAGGATAAACAAGAAATTCTTCTTCATATAAATCTGTCGTTTTATTGGGTTGTTAAACACTCATCATATATACATTTATGATGATACAAAGATATGGTTAATAATTAAATATCCAATAATACCGATTACGGATTAAACAACCCTTTTTACGGTTTGAGTGCAGAAAAACACAGGCAAAGAGGTTCTGTGAACGCGAACCCGACACAATCAGGCAGAAATGTCTGATTTCAGCGCATTGCCGTCGCCCAAATTTGCAGGGCTAAATTAGGGCGGTTTTATACCCCATAAAAAAATTTTTGACATCGTTTTTTGGAGGGGTGTTCGGTTTTGACAAAATGTCAATATTTTAACCGTTTTAGTTTTATATCTACATATTCACTATAAAAATACTTTCTTTTTGATTTTACCAAATGTTAAAATTCCAAGCTCTCTGGCACGCGTCAAAATGAAGCGCGCCGAACTTTTGTTGGAAAACGGGGATTCTACGCGCATTTTCCAAAGACCCTTTGAAATGTGAAATAGTGTTTCGTTTTTGACGGTTCTTTTACATTTATTCATCTTCGGCGAAGAGTTGTTTTGAAAAATCTACAAAGTGCGCGAATTTTCAGCGCACTGTTTTTTTCTTCGCGGCGCACTGTAATTTTATTTGCAGTGCGCTACAATTTTAAAAACTTAGTAGTTTGGAGAAATTTTCAGCGTAGATTTTTTGAAAAAGCATTAGGTCGCGGGAAAAAAGACAGCGGAGTCCTGCTGAAATGTTAAGAAACATGTAATTCGCCACCTTGAAAGAGTGTCGAAACAAGAATTTAAAAATGAATGACTCCAAGGTGGTATTTGGGGGTAAAAATGGTGAGGTTGATTATAATGTGTTAATAATCAAAGAATTATCAGAATATTCAAATTTATCGAAAAATTGCATCCAGCACGTTTTTTTGAGTATTTTTCATAAAATTATATCTTACTGATTATCAATATGTTGTCTTCGATACAAATTTTTCGTCTCTTTGCCGCCGGCAAAAAATCGCTTCAAGTGTTAAATCTTCATTTTGGGCGAAAATATCATTTTGTCATTTTGAAAAACTCGGTTTTGTATGCTTTTAGCAGGTATCTTCGACAAACTCCTCTCTGTTGTTTATGTAATTGATTCGTGGTTGTTCCCAACAGACTCCTCCGTATATTAAGTAAGTCTGTTGAAGATATTTGCTTAATAAAACAATAGAAGTCTGTGAATACACCCACAAATCATCTACTAAACACATGAGGAGTCTGTTGAAAACAACCACTTAAAAACCATTCTTATTCAGAACCGATTTAGCTTGGTTGTATTGATACGTGCAACTCCACTGCACTCCACCTTAATATCATCGGTCGTTCCGGCTATAGAAAACACATTGGCACCGCTATTGGTGGCACGAATCATCTTGCAATCAACATCCAGATTCAGTACGGAGGCACCGGAACTGCCTACCACCATCTTCTCACCGGTAAAACCAAGTTCCAACTTTGCAGCACCGGACACATTCATATCCATATCTCTTGCATCGGCTTTCATCTTTACTTTTGCAGCTCCGCTTATCTTGGAATCAATGTCGCGGACTTTAAAGCTCACCTCGGATTTTGATGCACCGGAACAGTCGAAAGACACATTATCTACAGATTCCAGATGCTTGATGTTCATCGCAGAAGCACCTGTAGAAGAGAGCACGACAGCCCCTTTAGTCTTCACATTGCCCACATCCATCACCGATACTCCTGACACAGAGAAATGGCAAGTACGGCAAGACACATTACCAAGCAGTATTTTAGTAGCCCCACTCATATCCACACTGAAATCCTCCGATACATTTATATCGTTTGAGCGAAAGACCGCAAGTCCGGTACACTTCACTTCCGTGAGCACAGGACTCGTCACTTCCACACACACATTCAGCGAATCTTCCCAACTGAATCCGCCTTCTCCGTGGTCTCGAAACTTCAACTGCAATGTCTTGCCACTCACACTCAGTTCTACACGGTCTGCATATTTTTCTTCTACCCTCACCTTGACACTGTATCGGTTACCTTGTGTATATTTGACATAGAGAGTAGCCGCATTGATGGCGGTAAAATCTGTTGCATCGAACATCCACTCCACCTTGCGCGCATTTGCCGAAAGGGCGATGAACACGGCGCAAACCAACGATAAAATTGTTTTCATATTTGTCTGTTTTTTTAGTTGTTCTTTTTATACTTGATGATAATTGTCACCACACCGTTCCGCTTTGTCCTCGTTTCATAACTGAACGAGTAGATGCGTATCTCACTTTTATTCTCCTGCGTAATGGTGACAGTAGTTGTCTCACGGTCTGTCTGTGTCAGCAGATTACCGTTCTTTCCCTCCTCGTCAAAAGCATCTTTAATGGCTGGAAATCCGGAGATATTAGCCAACTGCAAGACCTTCACCACTTTCACCACTTTACGCGTCTTCGGATTCCGCTCTACCACAGAAGAGAACGTGGAAGTACCCGGTGCAGAGAAATCTTCCACAATCTCATCTATTTTGTTCTGTGCATTGCCATTTATGACCATGCCAAAGAACACAAGTGTCAATATTACCCATCGTCTCATACCGTTTCTTTTTATATCTTTATTTATTCCTACATTCCAAAAACATCGGGCGACTTCGCATGAAGCTGCACGGAACTTCTCCATTCATTCATCCAATATCCGTCTGATTCTCTCCCGTTCGGCCTCATCGGCGATACCGTTCAGCACAGTCTGCTCTGCCATTCTGATTCTTTCGCTTGCCATCAACCTGTTTTCTATCTCGTCGGCATGAGCAAGCACATTTTCTATTTCCGGCTGCATCTCCCTCAGATTGTCAATACGTGTGCCGTTCACCACCATGTAACTGCCGCCATACATCCGTTCCAGCCTCTCCTCTTCGTAATGGTCGTACAAGAGCGAAGTTCCCAGTACAACCACAATTGAAGCAGCGGCAGCAACAGCCCATTTTCTGAAGCTGCCCATACTTATACGGTGTAGCGGTCTGTTCGTCTGCACACATTGCAAACCGCCATCTTCATGCACAGAAGTTTCAGCCACCGTACTCACATCATTGCCGCACTCTATCGCCGCAAAGTCGGCAAACATATCCTTATATTCCACAAGCGAATCGGGAACATCCTCACGAGTGAAGAAGTCGTAGAGCCGGTGTTCCTCTTCGAGAGAAGTATCACCTTCCATAAACCGCTCTATCAATTTCTTGATTTCTGATTCCGAATATCTACTGTCCATACATCCGTCTCCTATATCTTTTTTCCCTTTCTCAAATCCGTATATCTGTCTTTTACTCTCATTCTCGCCCTGCTCAGTGCTTTTCGTACTGCAACCTCCGTACTGCCCACAAGCTCGGCAATCTGCGCCATTTCCATACCCTCTATATGCCGAAGCCTGAGTATGGTCTGCTGCAATCCGGGTAATGTGTTCACCACCGCCATCATTCGCTCGATTCGTTCATCTTCCTCAGTAGAATACACCGTGTCGCGTATGTCCGTTCCCTCCACATTGCAATCCGGACATCTGCGCCGCAAACGGTCAATGCTCAAGTTGCGCACAATGACCAAAGCAAGAGCCTGCAACGGCGGACGCATGTCCTCGTGCATCTGCCAAAGCTTCAGCAATGCGTCCTGCACCACGTCTTCCGCGTCAGCCTCATTGCCCAAGATGCTCACGGCTTTGGCAATCAGTCTGCCGTGAAGCCGCCTCACCTCATCCTTGTATTCTTTCTCTGTCATTATGTTTGTTTTGAACTGTCTCGCTATTATTATAGACGCAGGGGACAGAATTTTGTGACTAAATTACCACATTTTTTGAAAAAAAGCTGCAAAAAGGTCTGTTTCCCAAAAAGTTCCGTAAATTTGCAGCAAAAGGGTGTCGATAAAGAAACTAATTTATGGAACACCTCATATAATAAAGAAAGGGGAGAAGCACACTATGGAGCAACTGCTACACTACGTATGGAAGCACAAGATTTTTCCACTCCGCACACTATACACCACAGAGGGGAAAGAAGTCGAGGTGATAAATCCGGGAATACACAACAGCAATGCAGGAGCAGATTTCCTGAATGCGAAAGTAAAGATTGGAGGAACGCTATGGGTCGGCAATGTGGAAATACATGTCCGCTCAAGCGACTGGTTCAGACACGGGCATGACAAGGATGCGGCATATACCAACACCATCCTGCACATAGCCTCCGACATAGACTGTGCCATACCCTACCCTGACGGTTCGCCGATGCCGCAGCTGCGTCTGGAACCTCCTGCATACATCAAGTCAAACTATGACGAGCTGGTGCGCTCGGAGCAGCGTCCGAGATGCAAGGAGGTTGTCTGCAACCTGTCGCGCTTCATGATACATACATGGATGTCTTCCCTGCAAGTGGAACGTCTGGAACAGCGTACACAACAGATAATGTCCAGAAGGGAAATGCTCGGAAAGGACTGGGAAACGACGTTCTTCGTCACTCTTGCACGCAACTTCGGGTTCGGCATCAATGGGGATGCCTTTGAGCAGTGGGCAAAGTCCGTTCCGCTCACAGCCTGCGGCAAACACAGGGACGATTTGTTCCAGATTGAAGCTATCTTCTTCGGACAGGCGGGACTGCTTGACAGCAAAGCCGCGCACGACAAACACCACGCACTTATTTCGGACGATGAATATTTCACTCGTCTGAACCACGAATACCGGTACATGAAACAGAAATTCTCTCTTACTCCTGTACCTTCAAGCATCTGGCGGTTCATGAGACTTCGCCCTCAAAACTTCCCTCATGTGAGAATTGCACAGCTCGCGGCTCTGTATCATGAACAGCGCATCAACCTGTCGCGCCTGTTAAATGCCGAAAGCAGAATGGAAATATATGATTTGATGCAAACGCATGTGAGCAAATACTGGCATACTCACTACACTTTTGCTTCTGCCACATCGCCGGAAACGGACAAATGTCTGTCTGAAGCCTCGCTCAATCTCATTGCCATCAACACCGTTGTGCCACTGCTTTTTGCATACGGACGCTACAAAAATGAAGAAAAACTGTGTGAACGCGCCCTCCGCATTCTGGAAGAGATAAAAACTGAGAACAACTATATCACGCGTATGTGGCTCGATGCCGGAGTGAAATGTGAATCTGCCGCCGACTCACAGGCACTCATACAGCTAACCCATAATTATTGTGAGCCGCACAACTGTCTTCGTTGCCGGTTCGGATATGAATTTATCAAGCAGAATCCCGGACTGCTGAGAGAGGAGGAAAAATAAGAAATTGAAACAAAAAAAACGTCTTCTGAAAGTTTATTGTCAAACTTTCGGAAGACGTTTCGGTACCTCCACTGAGAATCGAACTCAGATCTAATCTTTAGGAGAGATTTGTTCTATCCATTGAACTATGAAGGCGCATCCGCAGACATTCACTTATATCTACTGCACTGCAAAGATAAGAAATTAGTTTGGAGTGTTAAAACTATTTTCTTATAAAAGCAAGATAACTGCATCAAATTAATCTATCGGTACAGAACTCCATATCTCACAGAACGCTTACCTCCTCACCACTTACTGATTTGCCAAAGCAACAGGTGTGATTCCGAACTTTTTCCTGAATACGGTGATAAAATGGGTTTGGTTCTTAAACCCTGATTTGAGATACACTTCTGCAATTTCACATTTCCTTCCGGAAATGAGACTGTAGGCATATTCTAACCTTTTGTTTAACAACCATCTATGTGGTGATGTATGGAACAAATCCCGGAACTCTCTTTTGAATGACGAAAGACTTCTTCCCGAAAAATGAGCAAACTGCTCTACGCTCATGTTACTCAAAAAATTCTTTTCCATAAAATCTTGAAGTTCGACTCTCCATTGTTCTGAGAAATCAAAAATAATAGGGGCAAGCTGGGGAATAAGCCGCAGAAGGATTACGACAGTCTCATAAACCTTTGATTTTATAAGCTGTTCGGGCATCGGCAAATCACAAGTGAAGTATTCATCCAATGACAAGAACAAGGCCTTGAGAAAGGGATGAGGCACAAGCGTCACAGCCAGTTCCTTCTTCAAGTCTTCGTTCTTTTTGACAGAAGGAATCTCGATGCCGGTTGCTATCTTCCTAAGAACAGAAGCATTAAGATGGAAAAACAACCCTTTGAAAGGCTCACCATTATCGCCCTGTTGTTTGTATTCTTTCGCAAGATGATTTTTCCGTACAAAGACAGTATGTCCACTTTGTACCTCCACTTTTCTATTGCCTACACGCAATGTAAGTTTACCGGACATAATATAGACAATCTTGTGTTCCTCCACCATATCATGGCATATCATGTGGTTCTCCGTGATGCATCGATAAAAGATATTAAGATAGTTTTGATGCACTTCCTTGTCTGCTTTTGCCATAGTTACTTGCTATTCATTGTTTATTCCTGACAGGTAAATTTATTACTTTAATTCAATTTTCAAGAAAGAAACTCCTTGTCGCGGAAGGAAGAAACTATCTGTTATCATTCCTTCAGACACTTGTTTCCACACAGGCGAACCGAAAGTCTGCAAATCACCAGCTTTCTGCAATTCCTTCAGTTGCTTTTCATCGGGATTCTGTGGACACCCCATCTCTTGCCATTTAGTATATGAATTGCTATATTCAGAGTCTATTCTATAATGAGTCACCAAAACACGTTCGACATTTGTGCCTGTTTTTATTGAAAGTTGTATTTCAGCTGGCTCCACATCTGTATCATTGAGGTCATGGTAATTCCAAAGCATTACAGCCGCCTGACTGTCATTGCGAGAAGCCAATATGCCTATATCCGGCTGTTTTCTTACACCATTCCTGACTATAGAATCTATTGGTAACATACCTGTTGATTGCGACTCTACAATGTCGCCACCCATCTGTCCGAACATACGGAAGACATTAAGTACAGGTTTTGCCACACCATTTGTTGACAAATCTCTGAATCCGGCGAACCAAGGCTGATTCTCAAACTCAAAAGCCCACGTGACAGCCCCCACAAGGTTGGCATTATATTTTCTTGCCAATTCATAAAGCCGTGCGTATGAGTTGGCAACTGTGCTTGAATACATTGTACCGTTACGATAGTTATATTGCGGTGTGTATTCTGACGAACAGGCAGCGCATCCTTCCGGATCAAACTCTCCGATGATAATAGGCAGTTCTTTTAGTTCGGGAAATTCACCGACAAGCTTTAAGCCGGCATCAACATCATTGAGCTGCGCTTTGATGCTCATCATCACTTTACCATCGTTAAAACGTGGATTTCCTTTGGCATGAAAACCTATATATCCGAGTGGAGAACCTTTCTTCCCTGTTGCATAGTTTGTTCCGCTGATACAATGCTCCAAAAATTTTCTCAAATATTCTCTTGCACTTTTTCCACCCGGACCAGTGGTATGGGGACCGCCTACTACAGCATTCGGCAAAGCTCTCAACAGACCGTCAACAGCATAATCATAAATCTTGCAATAATCCTCAAACGAACCACGAAGATACCCATTGGGTTCGTTCCACACTTCCCAATACCATTTGGAAACTTCTTCCTCACCATAACGTTCTTTACAATGATATGCCCACTGATAAATCAGTTCGCGCCATTTGTCATAGTCATTTGGAGGATATGCCCAGCCTGTGAAGATTTCATCATATTTTGCATCTGGTGTCCAATGATGGCGATAGGGTTCAGGATTTGTAGATAGAGCCTTTGGGGTAAATCCAATCTGCACCAAAGGTCTCATCCCTCTTGCAACGTATGTATCAAAAATACTGTCAACAATGTTCCACTGATAAACAGGACGTCCTTTCCTATCTTCGGTGTAAATATTGGTAGAGCCCCACTTGAGAGCAGCCTCCCCATCACCAGTAGTCAACAGGTTATGGGCGCGGACATTGACAGGCACCGGGCTAAGGCGGGAAATTTCCGTAAGGAGTTTTTTCCCGTCCTTCATATAGGTATAGTTCGGCTCGTCATATCCGAACCATGCCCATAGGGGCTTCATAGGCTCTACCGATTTAGTCAAATCCACATTGACGCTCACCTTGTCTGCCCAATACTTTTCAAGCCGGTCGGCCTGTTCCCTGGTTATGCTGATGATTGCGCCATGCTTGGGAGATGTAAAATTGGTAGTTTTCATCAGACCTTCGTTGAAATGGCCAAGGTCTTTGAAAATCTTGAAGTCAGCAGTTTCGGCAAATCCGAAGTTGTGGGGATTGACGCTGAATATATCGTACATAAGCACCCATTTGTCCTCGCCGTGACGCTTCCATACATTGGGAGCCTCACAAGCACCGGGCTCGGTATCTGCCCACTGGTCGGAGTATTTGTATCCCCGATTTATCTTGTCGGAGAATGCCATCTTAATTCCACCGGGCTGCTCCTGCGCCACATACATAAGGCAATATCGACCGTCGGGCATCCGTGATATGTCTGCATCAAGAATCTGCACTTTGGAATTTGGATATTTGAACAGTTCCTTAGGCTTGGTTACAAGAGTGGTAAAGTCATCATCGGTGTAGCTATAGTAAAGTTTTGTCTTTCCGTTGCCAAGTCGCATGGTGAAATAAATCATCATTTTTTTCGCCTCTGAATCATAGATTGTCTCGGGAGCCCATGCGCAACCGACATCAAGACCGGGGAATATCTTATCAATATGTGCCACGCTTTTTGTCCAGTTAATAAGGTCGTACGACTTCATCAGGATGAATCCGTGGTTGTTGCCCCAGCCATACTTGTCTTCGTCCCGTTCCCATTTCGTGTCACGGAATCCCATTTCCTTTCCACGGAGATTCAGGTCGGTCATTGCAAGGTAAAAGGCTCCGTCAGGCCCCTGATAGATATGTGGGTCACGGATACCGTGCTGGGTGGCGAGAGTATCGCCGGACATTACGGGTTGGGCATTATTAAGCGCAGTAAAGGTGTATCCGTCGATACTTGTTGCCATATAAAGGCTGCTTGTTGGGTCTTGATGGAATACGAACAGATACGCATTATTATCATCCTTTCCCGTCTCTTCTGCCAGAGCTGGATATGCTGCCATGCATAGCATTAAGCAGACAGCTTTTAGAATTTTTTTCATGAATGTATTTTCGTTTATTGGGTAATTATAAAAAAAACTATTACAATACCTTTTTGCCTAATATAAGTTTGTCGCCGGAGATGTCGACATGGAAAAGGGTCGGGACTCTGTGATATTTTCCATTGACCACCTCATGGCTGTGAACTGACATAAGCCAGTCGCCCCCGAATGTCTTGAATAGCATCCCGTGACCATAATTGGGAGGAGTAATTGGCTTCATTTCCTGTAGCCAGGGGCCATCGAGAGTACCCGACTGCGAATATGCGACCCCCTGAGTATATACATCGTATATCCAGCTTGTCCATAACATCCCCAGTCTGCCGGTTCCGGTACGGAAAATCCAGGGACCGTCTGTAACTTTATTTGGACGTATCTTGTCATCCTCCTTTTCACGGCTCCATGGTGAGTCACTGGCGCGGAACAACACTTTCCCTTCTCCGATTGTGCCGCTGAGATCCGGCTTCAATTGGATTTTCTCTATTGTGCCGTCCCAGTTCTGCAACCACTCATAGCAATAAACCATGTACGGCTTTCCGTCCTTGTCTACCCCCAAAGTGCCGTCAAGCGTAGGTTTGTCGGCTGGAAGATAAACAGAGTCCTGCATCGGCTTGTACGGTCCGTCAGGCATATCGCTGACGAGTACATGGCTGGCACGGCGCTCGATCTTGTTTCCGCGCACTGTGTCTATGATAACGTCGCGGTTGGTAAATGTTGCAAAATAATAGTATTTGCCGTTATACTTGTGAAGCTCGGCTGCCCATATTGCCGGATGGCAGCCCATCCATGATTTTGGGTCAAGCTGTGCAACATTGTACGGGCCGGACCAAAGTCTCAGATCCTTGCTTTTCCACATCAGACCGCCAGTACCGGTCATATAATATGTATGGGTAACTTCGTCGGGCAAGATGGCCGGGTCACTGAGAACAATGGAATCCAACGGAATATTTTCACGGAACCCTTTATGCCGGGTTTGGGCGGACGTTCCCAATGCACACAAGATGAATAGGGTAATTAACAGTTTTTTCATCATAATATTAATATTTATTTCACTTGATATAACTCGATTCCTATTTTCTTTCCAAGATTGCGGCTGTATTGTTTGTCTTTAGGATTATTCCAGTGTTCAAACACACCCAGACTTCCGGTTTTTACTCCATTAGGACTATAATCCCCCAATTTGTCATTGTGTCCTTTTGCCGCCTCTTTAAGATAATTGTCACAATTCTTGCTTGCACCTTTTTGAAATTGCGGTGCTCCGCTGAAACCAAGATCATTTCCGAACTCTGCATAAAGATAATCGAGGCAGACACATTCTATGGCGACAGGATCAAGCGACATGAAATAGCACGAACTCCATTCCCCACCGAACATTTTCCAACGGTCACGCTTCGGATTAGGCGCACCCACATTGGTCTGCATTCCATAAAGTCCGTCAACGATATAGAGCAATGTCTTTTTGCCAAGATTGGGAGAACCCATCAAATCAACGTATGCACTGTAATCCCCTTCCTTGCCTTTCATCTGACTGACCGTTGTCGAACCGTGCATTCTCGCCGGGAACTGTATCGAACCGAAATGGTTCTTCGCACAGAGAGTGACACCGGTGATTTCATGCCCTTTCAGAAGTGCCGCGTTTATAAGATAGTCTGCCTTCACCACAGCTTCAGGCAGACTCGTACCGAGTGTCACTTCAGAATCTGTGTATGTTATTGCATCCTTGACCCAGTTTGCCGGTTCTACACCTTTGGAACCATCGGCACTCATCCATTTAACTTCCGGAAATAAGGCATGCACAGGATTATAAATTCTGTCTGGCATTGCTCTTTTTTTCCATCCGATTGTGGCATCATAGACAGTAATACAGTTTTGCGGTACACCAGCTTTTTCCGTCAATTGTTTGAGCAAGGCGATGGTTGCCTGTGGCGACTGGTCGATGTCATTGTCAGAATCATCAACGCTGAAAGTGTTGTTAAGATTAATCTTTACAACGATTGTTTCTCCTTTTTTGTATCCGTGCTGTCCATGCCCCGCCTTACGATTGTAGTATTTAAAGATTCTCTTCCATGCGGACTTTGAATCTTTTGTTCCCGCCAATTCACAGATTGACTTGTCGTAGAGCCTATCAAGTGCCACCTGATCTATATTTCCTTCGTCCCACCAGCGCCCTGTCGTTCCATCCCATTTTGCAATCCGGGCATCTCTTGCCATGACTACTCTTCCGGGATAAATCCCTTGCGCTTCTCCGACAGGTCGATTAGGTTCAAAGACTAATCCTTGCGTCTGCGCCGAAAGAGAAAAGAAAGAGAAAGAGGTCAAAGCCATAAAGAAAATCATCCGGCATATATTTTTCTGTTTTTTCATTTTCCTGTTTTGTTTTTATAAGAATCCATCAAAACTTTATCTGCATCACACATCCGGCTTCTAACGAAACGAGACTGATGCCAATAAGGATATAGAAGAGGCAGTTGACTCACTGCATTCAGTTTATCAAGCTCATCTTGAGTCAATTTTATTTCTACGCATTTCAGATTACTTTGCAATTGCGAAAGGTTACGCGTACCAACCACCAGTGAAGTGACACCGGGTCTGGAGAGAGTCCATGCAAGAGCAATCTGCGCCACAGATGCATTTCGTTCTGCCGCAATCTCCTGAAGAACATCTATGATTCTCCAAAGACGTTCAAAATCATATACCGGCGGCTCATCCCAACCATTTACAAAGCGTCCCTCTGTACTGCTGACATTTTCACGAGAATATTTACCAGACAACAATCCTCCTGCAAGAGGACTCCATATCAATGCTCCGACACCTTGGTCAACACCTATCGGCAACAACTCATATTCAGCCTCACGCGCTTCAAGGGTGTAATGAATTTGCTGAGTTACAAATCTCTGGTAATTATGACGGTCTGAGGCCATAAGACACTTCATTATCTGCCATCCAGCAAAGTTGGAACAGCCCACATAGCGTATCTTACCTTGCCGGATTAATGTATCAAGCGTTTCCATCAGCTCTTCAACAGGAGTTATGCCATCCCATTGATGGATATAGTAAATGTCAATGCAATCAGTGCGAAGCCGTCTCAAACTTTTTTCACATTCCCTTATAATATGTAAACGAGAGAAACCTTCGTTATTCACTCCTTCACTTACCGGCATACGTGCTTTTGTAGAAATGAGAACATCATTGGGACGTTTCCCATTCAACACTTCGCCGATGATTTCCTCTGAAAGCCCATCGGAATAGATGTTGGCTGTATCAATCAAATTTATACCACTGTCAAGGGCATGTTTAATTATCGTTTCAGTCTCTTTAACACCGATAGTGCCCACTTCTGCAAACTTTCCTTTCCCTCCGAAAGTCATAGTACCAAGTGTAAGAGCTGATACCAGAAGTCCAGAGTTTCCCAAAATCCTGTATTCCATAACGAGTAAATATTTAATTGTTTTCTGCAAAACTAAGCAAAAAACATTATTCAGAGATTCTTATTCCGACCAATTATTTTTTCTAAAAAGTCCACTATGCGTAAGTTTACAGGTATGCGACTAAACAAAACTACTGCTCAAATGCAATTATGCATATCTGTCAAGACACAAAAAAAAGTAACAGGCGAAAAACGAATATATATATAATAAGGAGGGATATGCTCTCATGCGAGTGACATATCCCTCTATCTTTGAAGCTGTCGCTTACTGTCTGTAGAAATTCGTCAGGACATATTTATAATAAATACAAGAAAGATGTGTGCCCTGACACAATTATCCTATTATTATCAGAAACCGTTTGCTTTCTTTTCCTTTATGCCGGTTGCCTCTATTACATTCATTACGTAGTCACCCAGCTTCTCGCATTCGCTGATAAGATCCATATAGAACACACCCATCTGATAGTCGTAGAGCTTATTGTTTATGTCAACAATATTCTGATTCTTCAACTGAGTACGATAGTTGTTAATCTCATGCTCCATATTGTAAGATTTATTGAGGTCAACATACCTGTATTCTCCAAACTCAACTACTGTGACCATTTGCGCAAGCGCATCGCCAGCAAGCGACATCATGTTGTGAATATGCTCCAACTGTTTTTCCGTAAAATTCTCCTGAGCATACTGACGCTTCCTGCTTATCGTGCGCGCCAAATTATAACAGCTGTCACCGATGCTCTCCAATTCGGAAACTATACGCAACATGTGCTGTATCTCCGTCTTACTCTCTGCACTAAGACGTCCCTCAGACACTTTGTTGAGATAATCGGCAATCTCTATCTCCATATTATCCGTAATGCTCTCATACTTCTCAATGCGGCTGAAAAGCTTATTAAACACATCGCCCTTCTCCGTATGAAGCAGTTCCTGTACAAATCCATACATTTTCTGACAGCGTTCAGCAAAAACATTGATTTCTTTCTTAGCCTCAAGAATAGAAAGTTCCGCTGTAGAAAGAAGTCCGCCGCCGATATAGCGCAGACGGAACTCGTCTTCTTCGCCGCCCGCCTTCGGTTTGATAAGCACGCACACCAATTTCTCCATCGGTTTAATGAACCAAATAAGTATAAGTACGTTGCATACATTAAAAGAAGTATGGAAAGCGGCAAGCACCACATTAAGTATCGACTTGTCTGCCACCTCTGAATGAGGGTCATACCCCACCAAAGAGCAAACAAAATCGACGAAATGTGGAAATATACACAAAATCCATATTACGCCGAACAAGTTGAAAACCAAATGTGCCATTGCTGCCCGTCTTGCTTGGGTAGAAGCTGAAAGCGCCACTATATTTGAAGTGACCGTAGTCCCGATATTCTCACCCATGACCAAAGCAATACCCATATAAATGTCAAGCACTCCGGTAGAACACAGAGTCATGGTTATCGCCATGATGGCAGCAGAACTCTGCACCGCACAGGTCAACAGACCTCCTATGACAAGAAAAAGGAGATAAGAA
Organism: Bacteroidaceae bacterium; assembly: GCA_017621515.1. Classification (GTDB taxonomy): domain Bacteria; phylum Bacteroidota; class Bacteroidia; order Bacteroidales; family Bacteroidaceae; genus RGIG8745. The sequence continues at coordinate 3,085 of JAGASY010000102.1, read as the reverse complement.
CCGTAGCCCCATCCACTCAACGAACCGAAAAAGCTCTGGATGGCCACATTCTGGTCAAGATGCATACCCTTCGCATTGGCACTGAGGGTAGTAAGACCAAGAAGCATAAGGGAAAGACCCATGATAAACTCGCCCATATTGCGGTTCTTGTTGGAATAAATAAACACCATTGCAAGCACTATGGCTGCATATACGGCATACTGCATGTAGCTTCCGCTTCCTCCGAGAACCATAATCCACGCTGTTGCCGTGGTTCCGATATTGGCACCCATGATGACCGATATGGCTTGGGCAAGCGTCAGCAAACCGGCACTGACAAAGCTGACGGTCATAACAGTCGTCGCTGTAGAAGACTGGATGGAGGTGGTGATGAACGCACCGGTGAGAAGACCGGTAAATCGATTGGTAGTCATTGCTCCAAGCACTTGCCGGAGCTTACTTCCTGCCATTTTCTGCAAACCTTCACTCATCACTTTCATACCGTACATGAGCAGCGCCACAGAGCCGACAAGGGTTAAAAATGGTAAATAATCCATAAACCTGAAATTAAATTTTTGGGGCAACATCGGAAGCTTCGCTTTTTTTCCATATTTTTAGGCAGTCTAAAACATTAAAAACTTACAGCTATGAAACAGATGTTACAAATTTGTTGCAAAAATAATAAATCTTCAGAAAAATTTGAACTTGGAAGCACAATTTTACAGGTGTATGAAAAGTTAAAGCCGGAAATGAAACACCGTCCTCTTTGCGCACTCGTCAACAACAGGATAGAAGGACTGAGGTTTAGACTGTTCGGTTCTAAACAAATTGAGTTTCTTGACATCACGTCAGCGGCAGGACGCAAGATATATGCCCGCTCACTCAGTTTTGTACTGTGGAAGGCAGTAGAAGACCTGTATCCCGGCACGACACTGATGCTTGAAGCCCCAGTCTCCAACGGCTATTATTTCACTCTGAACCTCGGTCGTCCGGTGTCACTCGAAGATGCTGCCGCACTGAGAAAGCGCATGAAGGACATCATTGACGAAGGACATGAGTTCCACCGGATAGAAAGTCCGACAGAAGAAGCTGCCGCACTGTTCAGAGAACGCGGCATGACAAATAAGGCGCGCCTTTTTGAAGGACTTGGAAGATTATACACCTTTTATTACAAGCTTTGCGACACGGTTGACTACTACTATGGACCGTTAGTGCCAAGCACGGACTATCTCGACTTGTTCGACCTCGTGAAATACTATGACGGTCTGCTGCTCCGCATTCCTCGGTTCGAAGACAGCAACAAGCTCGGCGAACTTATCAAACAGGAGAAGATGCTCAACGTGTTCCGCGAAGACCACCAGCTTGAACGGCTGCTCGGTGTCGGCACTGTTGGCGAACTGAATGCAGCCACCACCCAAGGTGCTTCCGGAGATATTATAAAGATAGCAGAAGCATTGCAGGAAAAGAAGATATGCCACATATCCGACCGCATTGCCTCTCTTTCCAACGTGAAGGTAATACTGATTGCAGGACCTTCGTCAAGCGGAAAAACCACATTCAGCAAAAGACTGTCCATACAGCTAATGACATCGGGACTGAAACCCTACCCTATCTCACTCGACGATTATTTTGTAAACCGTGAAGACAATCCGAGAGACGAGAACGGAGACTACGACTATGAGTCTATATACGCACTGAACTTGAAACTGTTCAACGAGCATCTGCAAATGCTGCTTGCCGGAGAAGAGATAGAACTACCCAAATACGATTTCGCTGCCGGGAAAAGCACCATGAGCGGCAAACGCTTGAAGCTGTCCCCTAACACAATCCTTATATTGGAAGGCATACACGCACTCAACCCAATACTGACCAAGGATGTCCCGGACGACAAGAAGTTCAAGATATATGTATCTGCCCTCACCACCATCAAGCTTGACAACCACAACTATATTCCGACCACAGACAACCGTCTGATACGGCGCATCGTGCGCGACTTCAAGTATCGCGGAGCATCTGCCTCCGACACTATTGCTCGCTGGCCGAGTGTCAGAAGAGGCGAGGACAAATGGATATTCCCGTTCCAAGAGAATGCAGATGTGATGTTCAACAGTGCTCTGCTCTATGAACTTGCCGTATTGAGGAATCAAGCAATCCCTGTACTTGAAAGCGTAAACGAGAACCAGCCGGAATATGCTACGGCAAACAGTCTGATACAATTCCTGAAATACTTCAAGACCATACCAGACCGGGAACTGCCTCCTACATCTATTTTGAGAGAGTTCCTCGGAGGAAGTTCTTTCAAATATTAAAAAGATGGTCACCGGAAGTTATTAGTCTGAATGTATTCACAGACCCCTCACGTTGTTTTAGTGGGCATTCTCGACAGACTCCTCCGTCGCTACCGCGCCACCTCCCCTAAGCGCGGTAGCGACGGAGGAGTCTGTCGAGTACATCCACTAATACATCCGCATACAACCAACTAAAACATGTAGAAATCCCACTTTTTGAAATGACAAAATGATATTTTCGCCCAAAATAAAAATTTAACACTTGAAGAGATTTTTCGTCGAGGACAAAGAGACAAAAATTTTATCTCGAAGATAAACCATTGTAAATCAATCAAATACAAAATTTTTCAAAATCTTCAAAAAAGCGCACTGGAGGCAAATTTTTGAAAATTTTCTTTATTCTGATAACATATTGATTACTAATATATTACATTCAAGCACAGCATTTTTACCCTCAAACACCCTTAAAAATCCACTCACTTTTAAGATTCAGTTCGGACACATTTCCAAAGTAGCAAATTATACACTTCTTAACATTTCAACCGAAGCAAACTGTCTTTTTCTACGCTCCCCACTGCAATTTTCTTTTCAGCGCGCTGTTTTTATTTTTTCAGCGCACAGCGGCAAAATCTCCAGCGCACTGAAAATAAAATTGCAGTGCGCTGTGGAGAAAAAAACTGTGCGCTGAAAATTTGAAAACTTAGCACTGTTTTTTCAAGAACTCTTCGCCAAAGACAAATAAATGTAAAAGAACCGTTTCAAAACGAAACACTATTTCACAATTCTCGGAGGCTTCATGAAATGCGCGTAGAATTCTC
>JAGASY010000101.1 GCA_017621515.1 Bacteroidaceae bacterium | reverse complement strand
CGAGTACGGCGTATTCTGGCATCGGTTCAATATATTACAGTTTGGCGACCATAATATAGTGCATCCTTTGCGGAATGCGCTGTATTTTAATTTTTTTACATCATATTTAACTTTCATCAATTAGTAGAAACAACTTCATTTAGCATTGATGGAGAAAGCAAATGATAAAGCGATTAATATCAAGATGATGAATTTTTGTTTCATATATAGTGACTTAATGAATATTCAAGATATATTAGATTATAAACATACTCCCTGTATATGTATAAATGCCTCGCAAAGATATGTTAAAGGAGACAAGTTACCAAGTTTTTTAGTGATATTTTTCTTTATATAAACCATTGGCGGAATTAATTTAGTGCGTACATAATTCTGCCAACGGACTATGCTTGCCATAATTTAATGGCAAGCATAGCCTCGTACATTATATCAATATTATATATAGTAAATCAACCTTTTGTATGTAACTTTGCAGCATACAAAAAACAAAGCACATGAAAACCCGAAGAGACTTCTCATTCTCCAAGACAAAGGAATTAGCAGACAAGCATAGACACATCATATACCATACGATAGCCATCGTTACAGTCTGTATATGGGGAACCACATTTGTCTCCACCAAAACACTGATTAATGCCGGACTGTCTCCCGTCGAAGTACTGCTATACAGGTTCATACTTGCATATACATGTATCTGGACAATAGCCCACAAGCGACTGTTTGCCGACACCATAAAAGATGAGATTATGTTGTCTCTGGGCGGACTTTGCGGAGGCTCACTCTATTTCATCGCCGAAAACACGGCATTAAGTATCACACTGGCATCCAATGTGTCGCTCCTGATATGCACAACCCCCATTTTCACCTTTCTGCTTTGCAAAATATGCTACAAGGATCAGCTTTCCCGAAAGATGATTTACGGTTCACTGACAGCACTATTAGGAGTAGGAATGGTGGTTTTCAACGGAAGCATGGTGTTAAAAATAAAGCCGTTGGGAGATATGCTCACATTGGTTGCGGCATTATTATGGGCGATTTACAGCCTTATTCTCAGACAATTGTCTCATAAATATTCTAATTTGTTCATCACAAGAAAAATATTCTTTTATAGCATCATGTCATTGATTGTCTATTTCATGTTCTTTCCTTTGGAAACAAAATGGCAAACACTGGCACAGCCCACAGTCTATGCCAACCTGCTGTTTCTCGGAATCGTGGCTTCCATGTTATGCTACATTATGTGGAATGCCGTCATAAAAGTACTGGGAACAAACAAAACGTCTAATTATATCTACGTCACTCCGCTCGTCACTTTTCTCACATCCGCCATATTCCTCTCGGAGCCGATGACCGTCATATCCACAATAGGCGCAGCACTGATATTATTCGGAGTATATACCGCTGCAAAATAAAACAATCAGTTCTTTTCCATAGCACCCACATCTATCAGAATATCCGGTTTCTCTCCTAAATTAGGGACTATTGGAGTGCTTACAACAGAAGAATCTGTGAATATATCCACTACAAAAAAGCAGCAAAAACATGACATAAATCAATTTCTCATTTTTGACAAAATGATATTTTCGCCCCAAACGAAAATTTAACACTTCGAGCGATTTTTTGCCGACAGCGAAGAGACGAAATTTTCGCTATCGAGATAAATAATTGATAATCAATTAGATATAATATTTATCAAAACACTCAAAAAATCGCGCCGGACGCAATTTTTTGAAAATCCTAAACGTTTTAGTAATCTACTGATTATTAATATGTTATATCTAAAACCTCCGTTTTCACCCTCAAACACCGCCCAAAATTCACTCACTTTTAAGCTCCTGTCCAGACACTCTTTCAAAACAGAGAATTATACACTTATTAACATTTCAACTGAAGCAAACTGTCTTTTTTCCCGCTTCCCAGTGCGATTTCAAAAAATCTACGCTGAAAATTTCTCCAATCTACTAAGTTTTTAAAATTGTAGCGCACTGTCGCTGACAAAACAGTGCGCTGAAAAAGTGACGACAGTGCGCTGGAAATATCAAAACTTAGTAGATTTTCCAAAACGACTCTTCGCCGAAAATAAATAAATGTAAAGAAATCTCTAAAAATGAAACACTATTTCACATTTCAATAAGGAATTAGAAAATGCGCGTAGAATCCCCGTTCTCCGAGAAAAGTTCGGTACGGACGATTTTGACGCGTGCCAGAGGGCTTGAAATTTTAACATTTAACAAAATCAAAAAGAAAGCATTTTGACAAAACAACAACCATTTCGCTTCATATACGTCAATATCCATATCGTTTTGTCAGAAAATAAAATTGTTAAAAATTATATATAAAAAATTTTGTTATGAAATCTTGAATGCAATTACAAATGGAAATGGTTTTCTGCAACCATAGACACAAACCGAATATAAAAATAGACCAATTCCACATTTGTCGCTATTGTGAGTTTTCGCGATTTGAGATTATCTGGTCAAAGTTCTCTTGTCCCCATTTAATGATTGCCTCCACATGAGGGAGAAGCGTCTTGCCTAAAGCTGTTACAGAGTATTCTGTTCGTGGCGGCACATCGGGAAACAGTTCTCGGCGGACTATGCCATCGGCAGTAAGTTGTCTGAGCACCTGCGACAACACTTTCTCGGACACAGATGGAATATTGCGGTACAGTTCATTGAAACGCACCGGCTCGTTCTCAGCAATCTTCATGAGAACCACCAGCATCCACTTGTTGCTGAACCATTCAAGCACGGGAGCAGCCTTACAATATTCGTAATCTAATTTTTTTGACATATTTCATTCTGTAAAAAACTGATAATGAACAAAACAAACCTTTAGGTAAGGGGAATACCTTTCAGTAAGTTATTGTTTATATGCTGATTAACATCTAATTTTGCCGTGCAAAGTTAGGAATAATCCTTCATACTTTCGCAGTCAGAAACAATTACCAAATCTCTTTTAATTACAACAAAGATGAAAACTGTCATAATAAACGGAAGTTCTCGTAAAGAGGGGAACACTATGGAGATGTGCGAATCGTTCGCCAAAGGTATTCAATTGAAGTATCCAGATGCGGAAATCACTTTCATTCATCTTTACGATTACACATTCAAAGGATGCCGCAGTTGCTTTTCCTGCAAACAGAAAGGAGGCAAAAGTTATGGGCAATGTAGCATAAAGGACGAATTGACACCTGTGTTACAAATTGTGTCAACTGCAGACTGTCTTGTCATAGCAAGCCCAATATATCTCATGGACATAACCGGAGCGATGAAGTCTTTTCTTGAACGTCTTTGTTTCCCATACGGCTCGTATGAGCTGGGATATCGTTCATTAGCTCCCAAGAAAATGCGTACCGTGACCATTTACACAATGAACTGTCATTCGGAAATGGCTCCCGTACAAGCAATGGACAATATTGACAGATTCATTGGTCACATTTTCACACCGCCTGAAAGGTTATGCGCCTACTTCACCTGCCAATTTCACGACTATTCGAAATATGTGGTGGAAGTTTTCTCAGAAAGCGATAAAGCCCAATATCGCTCGGATGTTCACCCGCAAGAACTTGAGAAAGCATTCCAACTTGGCGCAAAATAAAGGAGATTATTAGGTACAGAATGGACAAACTAAAAGGAGGCTGCGCCTATTTTGACACAGCCTCCTTTTACAAACTTTATACGAACTGAACGGTTGTATTATCCTTCTTTCATTTCAATTCTTCTGAAAATTTCTTTAACTCCTAAAAAACATCGTGTGTTTTCATCATCTCACAAGTGTTTTCTTTCCGTTCACGATGTAGAGACCTTTACTCAAATGAGCGGCATCACCTACCTTCCTGCCGTCCAGTGTATATGTGCCCTGAACGGCGAAGTCAAAAGGGATATCCCGAGGTGTGTCCTTGATGGCTGAAGTGTTTTTGTCAGAAGTGATTCGCAAAAGCCGTACACCGTGGCTGTTGACTTCTTGCTTAAGCACACCGGGGTGCATGGTGGTAACCTCCTCGCCACTCCACACGTCATAAACGGTCAATGTCTCATCAGCACCGTAGCCGAACTGGGTCAAGTCGCATGATACCTCGGCACGCGACTCAGGTGTGTTGGCAGTGAGACGTGGGTCGAAGTTGAACACATAGAACTTGATGCTGGTGGTGGAGTTTGGTTGTCCGATACCCGTGTCGTCCAAAGCTCCCATGCCTCGGAATGCCACAATGGAGTCAGGCACCGAGAAGAGAATCATGGCATTGGCATCCATCGAGAAACCGCGAGCATACATCTTGCCGAGCACACTCATCTTGCCGTTGCCATACACATTCTTGTTCTCGTTGATGGTATTATAATAAGAATTGGTGAACTTCTCCTTGATGAACTTGCCGGTCACAGGCACTTCATAGCCGTTCTTCGAGATGAATGTGGGATTAATCCAGTCACCGTGATCGTAGTTGAATCCGTCACCAGCATCATCGACAACCAGTGCCAATTCTGTTGTGCCTTCAGGTAATGCAACCTCTACATCCACCTTGTGCCCGTCAGTGGTGTAAGCCACAGTCTCTGAGGCATAAAGTGCTTTCTGATCGAGAATCCAGCCGTTACCGGCATCGGTGTAGAACATAGCCAACCAGCGGTCGCCTGTGTCGGGAGCTTCACTTGTCCAGACAATTTTTCCCTCTTCATTCGACACCTGACGAGCATTCTCACCCACAGCATGCATCCGCAGGTAGTCGCGATTGGTGAGCAGCGAGTTGGTGAAGTCGTCATTCTTCGTCAGTTCGCCACCAAAAAAGAGAGGTGAGTGGCAAATACCCCAGAGTGACATGAGGGTCAGTTGCTCATCCTTCGTCAGTTTTGTCTTTCTGCCAGCATCGGCATTGCAATATCCGTTGTCTCTCACGGTCATGGAAATCTGCCCCAGCGGTATCATATCGCAATCGGCATAGCAGCCCTGCACGTGGTGCTGACTCCAGTAGGCAGTCTCCTTGAACACCGCCTTCACATCATCCCATCTGTCCCACAAGTCATCCATCATACGCCATTGGTTTGCGCTCTGGTGCAGATGGGTAATCTGATTGTATGCAGTCTTACCGGGCGAGAGGCTAAGCACAATAGGGCGTCCGCACTGGTCGATGGCTTTACGCAGCATCTCAATCTCATCTGTATAGTAAGGGCGGCTCATATCATCCACCTTGATGAAATCAACTCCCCATGAAGCATAAAGGTCAACGATGGAGTTATAGTAGAGTTGCCCGTAGGTGTTCTTCCGCACGGTGAGGTTGTCTTGCAGCCATGCACATTCGGGTGTGGTGTTCTTATACACCAATGCCCACGACTTGTCTTCCGCCCCCTTCAATTGGTACTTATCAGGAGCGTCAAGAATGTACTTCGGCATGCCTCGCATGATGTGGATACCAAATTTCAGTCCCATGTTGTGGATGCTGTCAGCCAGCGCTTTGAAGCCCTCGTTCTTGCCGTTTTGCATGGCAGAGGGAAAGCGTGTGGGTGAGGGCACATAGCGTCCATATTCGTCCAGCTGGCAGTCGGGGTTCTTGGTCTGATTGTACCATCCGCCACCCAACGAAGGGTGGTTGGCATACCAACGGATGTCTATCACCACATACTCCCATCCATACTCCAACAGGTGCTCTTTCAAATACTTGGCATTCTGCACCACCAGCTTCTCGTTTACAGTCGAGTAGTAACAATCCCACGAATTCCACCCCATTGGCGGTGTGGGTGCCCATGTACGGAATGTAGGCACATCTTCTGTCTGTGCCTGTACGGTCAATGACAGAAGTGCCATCGTTGCCGCAAAAATCCTTTTGTTCAGTTTCATAACTCTTTTAGAATTTAATTCATATTCTTTTATTATTGTTATCTTTCCATTGTTGTTCTCCATCGTGTAAAGCCGTCCGCCTACAGGAATATGTTTCAACACGAGGTGTTCTTTCAGTCCGATGTTGCGAGGTACAGGCTTCATGTCCTTGTCTATGGCTATGAGGGCTTCCACACCTATGAGAGGTAGGAGAGCCCCCCACGTGTAGTGTGGGTCGTCACCCACCTTGCCCGCCTCGTCGCGATGGTCACTGCGATAGTTCTCACCACAGATTTGCTGGGGTGTGTTCCAGTTCTGCATGAAGAGGCGGACACTGCGGCTGACAAATTCCTGCAAGTGCTTGGGGGTGTCATACCGCTGCAAGCCCAACCAAAGAAGGTAGTTGCAAGGCCCCCACGTGAAACCACGCCAATAGTGACCAGGGTAGTCAGAATCGTCGTAAGGCAAGGTCGGCACAGGGTACTCCCCCCAAAATTTCATGGGATTGTGCAGGTAATTGAGCATCCGACGCGCCTGTTTCTGCGAAGGTGCCCCACAGATGAGGGGATAGAAATTGAGTGGAGTGATGCGAGTGGCGAAGCGAGGTGTTCCATCGGGATTATCTTGCCAGAAGCGATGGCAGTACAACCCCAGTTTTTCATTCCACAATTTGTCGTTCATCTCCGACACCATCTGTTCATGTTCACCATGGAAGCGTGCCGCATCGTCACCCTTCCCCAAAGCCTCAGCCACCAATGCAAGGTACTCTGCATCCATTGCCCACAAGGCACTGAGGTCCACACAATAGATATTCATCAGACCATCTTGCATTTCGCTGCCGTCAAATGATGGGGTATTATCCCATCCCGTTTCGAGCACGGCATCATACATAGAGCCACGCCCATTACCCCATGAAAGCAACATACTCCCTTCACGACAGCGGCCAAGACGAAACCAATCGTGCCACTTTACCAACTTCGGATAGACCTCGCGCAAGAAGCCGAGGTCAGGCCAACGCTGGTGCAGTTTCCACACGTTCATGGTAGCCACAGGCGGGTTTGTACGGTGAGGTGTGATGTACTGGTTTCCACATGGCCAGTAGGCATAGTTGGGCACCATTCCATCCGGCAGTTGTGCGGCAAGCATTGCACGTACCGTTTCGCGAGCGGCATGCGGATCTTCAAGCGAAGCTAGGTTGGCATTGAAGAACGTATCCCATGCAAAATAGGCTGTTTGGTCATCGTCACTATCGACAAATCCCGGTGTGTATGGAGACTGACGTGCAATCCACCAGCCACGTCCAATACAATGGGCGATGTGGCGGTCGAGGCTGCTGAACAGACGGCTGCCATTCATTGTCTTGGCTATAGCCCCAACATAGTCGCCCCAATCACCTTCTGCACGAACACGTGCTTGCTCATAGCGGCAAGCAGCCTCGGCCATTCGTTCCTGTATCTCGCTGGCAGTGAATGCCGACGGCTCCTCGCCGACTGTCAATACAATGACAGTCGGCTGTTGGGATGTGACGTGACATACGCTTGTCTTCTCCCTGTTATAAGTCCAGTCAATATCCGTCATGTTGGGCCAGGCCTGTACCGTCAAAGGATAAGTTTGTCCTGTATGGGCATCAAATCCACAGGCATGCAGTGTATTCCCCTCGCCCCAATAGAGCGTCTTGCAACTGCTGAACGGTTGCCGCCAGCGCAACGTCACATCCACCGTATCAGTGCTCGCAATCACGATACCCACCGTGCGTTTATCCATCAGTCCATAAGTGATGGTAAATGGTTTACCGTCCGTTGTCCACGATGCCATATTGTATGAACCGTCAGCCGTTGAAGTCGGATAAGGCAACAGCGCTTCATCCTGTAGTTTAGCCGAAGTATCCGTCAAGTCGATGGTCGGACTGACCACCCATGCTACACTACGGTCAGCCAACAATGTTACCCCGTATGGTTCTGACGAACAAAACGGTCCCACCTCCAGCGTTGGTACATAGTTTGAAACGTGAGGGGAGATGCGATACAGCCCGACATCATGGGGTTGTACAGTAGTAGTGAACGTTTCGTTATACGAACCAAGTGACTTGCCCGTCCACAAGTCTGTGACAGTATAGACTCCTGACAATCCCATTTCACCAAGGTTGATGGAGAGTCTCTCAGCTTCAGCCTTTTTCACACCATCATCGGCTAGCAGCAGGAAACGTACGGTGCCGCCTCCTGTTGCCATGTCACTCGCCACCTGCTCCAGTCCACCACGAGCTGAAAAATGGGTGTACCCCTCAGGTAGGTCATATTCAATAATGGAAGGGGCATGTGTACCTATACCCTCGGTATATTCCTGTCCGCCGACATTGAGTGCACAACCCAATACTGCACGTCCACTGACGGCATTGCGCCAGCCAGCCGTAGCTCGATTCCACTTCAAGTCACTCAGCCGCAACTCACCTTTGGGTCCCGTCAGCCGTGGCTCTATCCAGTTAGCATGATCCCAGTCAGCTCCATCACCACCGTCAGAAACGCAGAGATAAAGTTTCTTTGTATGGGGCAAATCGGCTTCTATCGAAGCAACAGCCTTCCCTGTTGCCGACACCAATTCGCTATAATAAAAAGCCTTACATTCGTCAGCCTGCAACAGTTCCTGCCGGTTAAACACACCCAAGAATTTATCGCCCGTCGCAGGGTCATCTGCCATCCATACCACCCAACGATCATCATGTTTCAACTCACGGCTGCCTATGCTGTGCTGGTTGATATGGATAAGGTCACGGTTCTGCAACAGATGTAACGTGGTCATATCAGTGGTAGGGAGGTCGCCACCAAACATCAACGGCGAGTGGCAGAAGGCACACAGCGCCATCAGCGTGCGCTGTTCCTCACGAGTCAACTCCGACGGACGGTCTATACCTACCTCGGCTCGAATGCCAATATGTCCCAACGGCAACATGTCCATATCAGGCCAATTACCCTCACCTGCATGTGGTATCCAGCGACTACCGATGTCAAAAAGTTCGTTCACTTGCCCCCAGTTGTCCCACAGGTCACCAATGACACGCCATTGATTGGCATGTGCCTTTACATGTTCAGCTTCGGCAATAGGAGTCTCGCCCGGTGATGTGCTCAACACGACAGGGTGTCCGCATTGGTCGATAGCATGGCGTAACATTTCTATCTCGTCTTTATGGTATGGATACGACAGGTCATCCACTTTCACGAAGTCCACACCCCATGAAGCATAGAGGTCGAACAAAGAGTTGTAGTAGTCCTGTGCTCCCTGTTTCATAGCATCAACGGTATAGTTGTCGCGTAACCAGTTGCAGACACCCTCCGAACTGTATATATCAACCGCCCGTAGTTTTGTCCCCTTGACTGGCATATTGCGCCTGACTGCTTCTTTAGGAATACCACGCATAATGTGAATACCGAACTTCAACCCCAGCTTATGCACATAATCGGCCAAAGGTTTAAAACCCTTGCCACCACGAGAGGATGGAAAACGTATGGGACTGGGCTGGTATCGTCCGTAGCAATCCATCTGATAAATAGGGTTATCTTGATTGTAACCGTGTTCGGCTTCGTTATCTACATACCATCGAATGTCCACCACCACATACTCCCAACCATACTCCTTCAAATGGCGGGCCATGTAATCGGCATTGGCTTTCACCTCAAACTCAGTAACACTGGCTCCGTAGCAATCCCACGAGTTCCAGCCCATTGGCGGGGTTATTGTCCACGAGTGAAAATCGGATACTTGCGCTTGTACTGCAGATAAAATACCATCAGCAGCAGAAATGTTGTTAAATTCTTGTTGCTCATAAGTGATAGTCTCTTGGGCCTGCAGACCTATGGACATTGCAAGTACAAGCACCAAAATCATTTGTTTAACTTTTTTCATTATATATTATTTTTATTCGTAATTGCCTGCATTTTCATCGGCAAAATTACGAAAACACCCCTGTCAAGGCTACTCTTTGTACACATCTCGTTCCTTCATTGTGCTCCAATAATCGAATAGGACATCGCAGTGAGAGTGAAATCTGTCGAGTCCAACTTTCATTGTGATGTATCCCGGTTTCCCGAATGCCTTCTGGTAGGCAAGCCAT
>JAGASY010000100.1 GCA_017621515.1 Bacteroidaceae bacterium | reverse complement strand
TTCATCACGCTTCATTTTGGAGCGTGCCAGAGGGCTTGGTATTTTAACATTTGACAAAATCAGAAAGATAGCATTTAGAATATAAAATCAGCAAATACAAACCAAAACAGCCAAATATGCTATCATTTTGTCAGAAAATAAATTTGTTAAAATTTATATATAAAAAAATTTGTTATGGGGAGCCTATAAGTACAATTACAAGAGATAAATGGAAGAGCCTATCAAGCATGTCCCACAGCCATTAAGTAAACAATATATTTTTCTTTTTCTCTTATTTGGAGTATCTTTGTCAACCAAACTCCCAAACACACCCTAAGAATTTTCAATATCAATATATATGTTGACAGAAAAAGAATGTGAATTTCTTAACTCAAGGATGAAAGGTACGATGATTGAAGCTTTAGGCATACGGTTCGTACCTACGGAAGATGATGCAGCAGTGGCAGAAATGCCTATCTGCCATGCCACCAAACAATATTTCGGCATTCTCCACGGCGGGGCATCACTTGCACTGGCAGAAACTGTAGCCGGAGCCGGATCCCTTCATCTTACTGGATATGACGAAAACACCAAAGTATGCGGCATACAAGTGTCAGGAAACCATGTGGCGATGTCAGCCACCGAAGGAAAGGTGTTCGGACGCGCCACACTCGTACATGCCGGCAAGTCCATCCACACATGGAACGTAGATATTGTGGGAGAAGACGGAACACTGATTTCCAGCGAAAGAGTGATGAACCGAATACTGCGCAATGGTTGAAGATATACACAGAGCTATCAAAGGCGCACAGGCTTTTGCCATGTACCGTCTGCCCTTCTCCGATGAGTGCCACGTGGTCGCACAGCAGTCGGGGAAGTCACGGATATTGCATAATCTGTCGGAACTTGAAGGCAGAAGCGGCTTCGTCATGGCACCGTTCCATGCCGACAACTACCATCCGATTATATTCATCAGTCCAGAGATAGAACAGAGCATACAGTTCCGGACAAGCTGCCAGTCAGCCACAGACGCTCCGACAGACTGCATGAGCAGCCCGGATGCCCATGAAGAAGACTATGATTCGTACCGGCAAGTGTTCCGGAAATTTCATTCTTCACTGTGCTCCGGCGAATTTGAGAAGTTAGTTCTCTCCCGGCGGAAGAAGCTGCATGTGGGCAATGTCAATCCGGTAGATATTTTCATGCGCGCATGTTCGGCTTATCCGCGCATGATGGTATATTTATGTTCCGCACCCGAATGCGGCACATGGCTCGGATGCACCCCGGAGATTCTTCTTGCCGGAAGCAAGTCGCACTACCGTACAGTGGCACTTGCCGGAACGATGGCACCGGACAATCCCGACACCACTTCCCTGCATTCCGTCAGCTGGAGCGACAAAAACAAGGAAGAGCAGAAAATCGTAGCCGATTTCATCCGAAAGAAACTAAAGCCATATACCCATGTCATCGAGGAAGAAGGACCTTACACTTCACGTGCAGGAAGACTTCTTCATTTGAAGACAGAATTTCATTTCTCGTCCGCATGGTCAAGAGAAAGCCATGCGAAACCGGATTCATCCGGACCGACGACATGCACCAACCACACTTCGGAGTGCCGGAGAAGCATGAGCGGACTGATAAGCAGCCTGCACCCCACCCCGGCAGTGTGCGGACTGCCGCAGGAAAAAGCCCGGAAATTCATCATAGAGAACGAAGGGTATGACCGCCAATACTACTCGGGCATTGTAGGGATGCTGAACTTTCACGATGAAACTAACCTGTATGTAAACCTCCGTTGCTCCTCCATTGCCGACGACGGAACAGCCGTTCTGTATGCCGGAGGAGGCTTGCTGCCTTCTTCCACAGTAGAAAGCGAATGGCAGGAAACGGAAGAAAAACTAAAAACGATATTAAATGTATTCAGATAAGCAGAACATCCTGTTGCTGGCCGCCTTAATGCGTCAGGCCGCAATCACCGAAGTTGTCGTATGCCCCGGGAGCCGCAACGCACCTATCGTACACAATTTCAAGGAGGCGGGCTTCACTTGCTATGAGATTACGGACGAGAGGAGTGCCGGTTTCTTCGCCCTCGGACTGATAGAAGCCAAGGCGCGTGCAGTGGCAGTGTGCTGCACCTCCGGTTCGGCAGTGCTCAATCTTGCCCCGGCAGTGTCGGAAGCCTACTATCATCCTCTGCCTCTGCTCATCATCACGGCAGACCGTCCGCCATGCTGGATAGGGCAGCAGGACGGACAAACCATGCCGCAGCCACAGGCATTCGGCACACTTGTCCGGAAATCGGTCAGCATTCCGGAGTTCAAAGAGGGGCAGCAAGAGGAGCAGTGGTACTGCAACAGACTTATCAATGAGGCTTTCATCGCGCTGAAACAATACGGTGGACCGGTCCACATCAATGTTCCGCTTTCAGAACCACTGTTCAGTTTTAGCATCCCGTCCCTGCCCGAAGCAGAAAGACTGATCGAATATAGCAGACCGGAAAAAGGTCTCACGGCAGCGGCTTCGCGGCAGATGGCAGACGAATGCGCCCATGTCAGCCGACTGCTCATCATCATCGGGCAAATGTCTGCGGCAGAAGCAGAAAATATCATTCCCGACATCAAAGAACTCGTCAGGAAAGGAGCTGTAGTCATTGCAGAGAAACTTGCTAACCTGAAGTTAGACGAAATAATTCCTTACAATTTCGACAGCATAATCAAAGCCTACCGCCACAAGGAGGAGCTTATACCGGAAATGGCTGTCACCCTCGGAGGGCATATCGTGTCGAAACGAATCAAACAACTTCTGCGCGAAGTCCATCCACGGATTCACTGGCATGTCAGTCCGTACGGAGAACCGGCGGATTTGTTTTGCTGTTCGACACGGCTGATTGAATCATCGGCAGAAAAAGTCGTCGGTTTCCTGTCAGACCATATCGCCACCGCTCAGAACAAACCATACCAAGCACTGTGGATGCGACTGTCAGACTTTGTAAGAGAAAAAACAGAGGCTATCTCCGACTATGGATTCAGCGACATTTCCGCCATCCGGACTATTATCGAAGACCTTGACCGCAGTTGGGACATACAAGTAGCCAACAGCAGTTCCGTCCGCCATCTGCAAATGTGGCAGAACAACCGGCATACGGTGATGTGCAACAGGGGCATCAACGGCATCGAAGGCACACTGTCAACAGCTGTCGGCTACATGGCAGGCGGCAAACCGACCCTGTTGATAATCGGAGACTTGAGTTTTTTCTATGACCGCAACGGACTATGGAACAATTTTGTCAAAAGAGATTATGCAACGCATGACGCTTCCATTCCCGACGCGCCTTTGCGGATACTTCTCTTGAACAACGGAGGAGGCAGAATTTTCCACTCCCTGCCCGGACTGTCGTCTTCTCCTTATCTGTCGCAATACATCGCAGCGGAGCACGACACATCCGCCCGAAGCATTGCCCAAGAAGGCGGATTCGGATATTTGTCAGCCGCCGACAGCAAGGAAATGGAGCGTTGCAGACACGAGTTTTTCGCATCGGGCGACAAAGTCGTTATACTTGAAGTGTTCACCGATGCTTCCGAGAACGATGCCGCTATCAGCCGTTTCTACAAAGAATTGGATAAAATCAATTAAATAATTGTCAAAATGAAAAAAATCACAACATTAATCTGCCTGTTGTGCTGTCTGACTCTCAGCACATTGGCAGCGAAGAAAAAACAGGAGAAGCCTCAATTTTCGGGCTATCTGTTCGCCTATTTCGAAGGCGGCGGTGACAAGAACCTACAGGAGCAGTTGCGCTTTGCCGTGAGCGAGGACGCAAAGAACTGGTATGCCTTGAACAACAACCGTCCGATTATTGCAAGCGACAGCATCAGCGAGAGCGGTGGCATACGTGACCCACACATCCTAAGAGGAGAAGACGGTGCGTTCTATATCGTCGCCACTGACATGAAGGTGGCAAAGAACGGATGGAACGAGAATCCGGGCATTGTACTGATGCGTTCCACCGACCTTGTAAACTGGTCACACGCAAAAATCAATTTAGGGAAAGACTGGCCCGCCTTTTCCGATGCCTACTGGGTGTGGGCGCCACAGACCATCTACGACCACAAGGCACGGAAGTACATGATCTACTTTACATTGCAGCGCACCGGTGACAACCGTCAGTCGCTCATCACTTACTATGCTTACGCTAACCGCGACTTTACGGGCTTCGAGAGCGAACCAAAACAGCTGTTCAATGCGAAATACGGAAGCATTGACAACGACATCATCTACAAAGACGGCACTTACCATCTCTTTTACAAGGGCAACACGAAGGACGAGAACGGCAAAGAGGTGAAGAACGGTATTCAACAGGCAATGTCGAAGAGTCTGAAAGGCGCATGGAAAGAGGACTTCAAATATCTGGACGCATACGCAGACACGAAGACCGGTGTGGAGGGCAGCAGTGTCTTCCCGCTTCATGACGGTAGCGGACAATGGGTGCTGATGTACGACCTCTACGGCAGCGGACGTTACGAGTACCAGACATCGACAGACCTGATGAACTTCTCGAAAAAGCCGCAGTCGTTCCGCAAGAACTTCTTCCCTCGCCACGGCTCAGTTATCTCCGTGACAAAGGATGAGCTGGAGCGTATGCAACAGAAGTGGGGCTATGTGCTGACACACGAGTTCGAAAGCCACGGCAATCCTATCATCCGCGACAAGCATACGGCAGACCCGGCAGTGCTCGTTGAGAACGACACGCTCTGGCTCTTCGCCGGACACGACATGAACGGCAACCAGAACGGATATGTGATGAAGGACTGGCTGCTCTACTCTACTACCGACATGCGCCATTGGACGGAATATCCTTCGCCTCTGCACATTGACGACTTCGCATGGGCAAACAGCAAACAGGCATACGCAGGACACGTGGCAAAGCGCAACGGAAAATATTACTGGTATGTTTCGACGAACTGGTGCGGTATCGGTGTGGCTGTGAGCGACAAGATTACAGGCCCGTACAAGGATGCTCTCGGCAAGCCGCTGCTCACCAACGAACAATGTTTCGCTTCAAAGCACAGCTGGGCATGTATCGACCCTGCCATCTTCACCGATGACGACGGTACACCTTATATTATCTGGGGCAACGGACAGTGTTACTATGCCAAACTGAAAGACAACATGATTGAGATTGACGGAGAAGTAAAGCAGATAGACGTGCCGCGCTTCACCGAAGCTCCGTGGGTGCATAAGTATCAGGGCAAATACTATCTGACATACGCTTCGGAATGGCCTGAGAAGATAGCATACGCGGTGGCCGACCACATCGGAGGCCCTTACAAGCCTAAGGGAATCATCAGCGAAATTGCCGGCAACTCGAATACCACACATCCGGCAATCGTGAAGTTCCGCGACAACTGGCTGTTCTTCTCCCACAACGGCGGTCTGCCAGACGGTACAGGATACAGTCGCAGCGTCATTGCCGAGCCACTGCACTACAATGCCGACGGCTCCATCCGCAATATTCCACCTACTGCTGAAGGTGTGGGCGAAATGACGAAGATGGGAGCCTACCTGATGGTCTATCACAAAGACTCCGACCACAGTCTGCACATGGCATTAAGCCGTGACGGCTACTCATGGAAAGCTCTGAACAACGACCAAGCCATTGTCGGCGGCGACAGCATTGCCCAGCAGCGCGGCATCCGTGACCCACATATCTATCGTGCATCCGACGGCACTTTCTACATCGCAGCCACCGACTTGCATGTCTTTGCCCAGCGTGAAGGGTTGCGCGACACGGAATGGGAGCGCGACGGTGCAAAATACGGATGGGGAAACAACCGCGGACTGGTGCTGATGAAGTCGCACGACTTGATTCACTGGAGCCATACCGTGTTCCGCATAGACGAGGCTTTCCCTGAACACTTCGGCGATTTGGGATGTGCTTGGGCGCCCGAAATAATCTATGACCCGGAAGAAGGGCGACTAATGGTATATTTCACCATCCGTCCTACCGGAAAAGGGAAGACCAAGCTATACTATTCATACACCAATGAGGACTTCACACGTCTGGAGACAGAACCGCAGTTGCTTTTTGAATATCCCGACGAGAAAGTTCAGATACTCGATGCCGACATCATCCCAATGCCTGATGGGCGCTACTGCATGACCTACTGCTCGCAGGAAGGTCCTGCCGGAATCAAAATGGCTATCTCAAACCACATCAACCGAGGCTACCAATACCAGCCTCAGCAGATTGATGCAGAGAAAGGTTCATGCGAGGCTCCGACAATGTACAAGCTTATCGGTCAGGACAAATGGCTTCTGATGTATGATATTTTCTCTATCAAGCCACACAACTTCGGCTTTATGGAGACCACAGACTTCAAGACTTTCAAGCATCTCGGACGCTTCGGCGAAGGCGGCACACACCGTGATGGATTCTCTGAGCAGAAACACGGGGCTGTCACTCAGATTACGGAAGAAGAGGCACAGCGATTGGAAGACTTCTGGAAGAATAATAACAAGAAGAAATAAGGGCTATTTTCATGTAGCCACCATATTCTTTAGTGGGTGCATTCACAGACTCCTCCGTTATTATCGCGCTTAGGGAAGGTGGCGCGATAACAACGGAGGAGTCTATAAATGCACCCGCTAAAATTTAAAACAGTTTCATATATATAGTAAGGAAGAGGACAAGTGATTCCAAAATCCGCTTATCATTTATTTACGACGACCCGGGCATTGTCTCCTTGTTTCCATATCTCTATCTTAGCATTACCATCGGAAGGCCTTCCGGATAAATCATATTTCTCACATATTTCACCATCTATATCATTGACCTTAGCAGATTCAATACCTGTATTGTACTGAGACACCAAAATATAGTCACATCCTGCCTCAGTCTTCAAGTCATATTCATACACAGTCTTCACCGTTGCCTTTGGAACGGCAGCTAACTTCTTGGATATTAACGGTGCTTTCACATCTGCCGGAGCCAGAAGCTCATTAGGACAATCACCTGTTGCCGGTTTCAATTGTTCCCCTATCAATGGCACATAAGAGCGCAAGCGAATAATGCCCCCAATAGTGGAATGTATCTTGGTGGTCTGCAATTTGCCATCGTACCATTCCATATCAACTTCAAAACCACCGCGGGCTCGCAGTCCGTTCACTTTTCCTTCTGTCCATCTAACAGGTAATGCCGGCAATAGATGCACCGCTCCGTCATGGCTCTGCAACAACATCTCCGCTATGCCCGCCGTAGCCCCAAAGTTACCGTCAATCTGAAATGGGGGATGCGCGTCGAAGAGATTTGGGAACGTGCGTCCATCAGGGTAAGACGACTCCATCCCTTCATCCGGAAGCAACATGAGCATATTGGACAGAATGGTCAGTGCTTTGTTTCCATTAAGCATACGCGCCCAGAAGTTTATCTTCCATCCCAAACTCCATCCCGTGGCCTGGTCTCCGCGCTGTTCAAGAGTTGCCTTTGCAGCGGCAAACAATGCATTCTGCCTGTAAGGACTGATTTGGTTGGATGGATACAAACCATAGAGATGTGAAATATGGCGATGCTGGTTATTAGGGTCGTCTGCATCTATGAGCCATTCCTGCAATTGTTTGTATTGTCCTATCTGCATTGGCGGCAGTTGGTCTAAAGCATTCTTCAGAGTCTTCCGGTAGTCATGATCCACATCCAGAGCCTCAGCGGCATGAAGAGTATTGGACAAAGCGTCAAAGGCTATCTGATTGTCCATAGTACATCCGGCAGTCACAGAAGTACGTCCGGCAGGACCTTGCTCGGGGCTGACAGACGGTACGACAACCAACCACGGATTCTTTGCATCCATGTTAGCGGCCCAGATTGAAGACGATGGCAACGTCTGCATATAGTCGAGGTAGAAGTCGGCAGTGCCCTTGATAATGGGATAGTATTCGCGAAGAAACTCTTTGTTGCCTGTATATAGATAGTGTTGCCAAAGATGAGTGGCAAGCCATGCACCCCCATTAGGGAACATGCCCCAATAGCACCCATCTACAATGCCCGATATACGCCATAAGTCAGTATTGTGATGTGCCATCCATCCACGACATCCATACATCTGCCGTGCTGTGATGGCACCCGTCTCGCTAAGGTCGCGTATCATGGAGAACAACGGTTCACTGGTTTCCGGCAGATTACAGACCTCGGCAGGCCAGTAGTTCATCTCCGTATTGATATTGATGGTATATTTGCTGTCCCACGGAGCATCCTTCTTGTTGTTCCATATACCTTGCAGGTTGGCAGGCTGTCCGCCGGGTTGCGAGGAGGATATGAGCAGATAGCGTCCGTAATTAAAAAGCAGAGTCACCATACCCCAGTCTCGGCTGTTCTTGAATGCGTCCAGCCGCTTGTCGGTCGGCAATTGGCAGTTGTCTGTCGAAGGCAGATAAAGTTTAACTCTGTCGTACTGTTCTTTGTATGCCTTGATATGCCGTTCCAGCAATTCGTCATACGTATAATTCATGGCGGAATTCAGATAAGCCGTATTTTTCTCACTTGCATTTCCACTTACATCGTGGTAGTTCACATAATTGGTGGCAGCAGAGATATACAAGGTTGCACACTTGGTGCCTTGCACTAATATGACACCTGTCGGGCTAACAATGGTTGAACCGCCTTCGCTTTTCACCGCAAACGCGCACTCGGCATCCAGCTTGCTCTGGATGCCTTCATGGTCCACCCCTTTTATTGCAGCCAATATCCCGCCGTTTCCTTTCTTATATGTCGTGGATAGTTCACATGTGTGCTTCACTGTAAACTTCATATCCTTATCCGACTCAATCCGCATTACGATTACACCATCTGTCATAGAAGCAAAAGCAGTACGTGTATAGGACTGTCCATTAGCCCTGAATATCACTTTTGACACTGCTGTTCCCAAGTCAAGTTCACGGTAATAGTCCTCAACAGCAGATTCGGACACTCCCATCGGGATCACCTTCACACTGCCAAGTGTAAGGTACTTCATGCCGTGAGGCCCCTTGACAAACTTTCTGTTAATCAAGTCCTCAGCTTCCGTACATTTATCATCATAAATATACTGGCGAACTTGGGCAAGATTGTCAAGCGATGTACTGCTGTTATTATCATGAGGTCCACCACTCCAGAATGTCTCCTCGTTGACCTGAATCTCATCCTCCAGACCACCATAAACCATACCTCCTATATGAGAATTGCCTATCGGTAAAGCCTCAAGCCATATTTTTGCAGGTCTGTCATACCACAATTTGTCTGTATTGTCCTGTGCATTGGTACCGCCAAGAATTACTAAAGAGAAAGTCGCCACACACAACCTTCGTAGTTTGAATGATAGATGTCGCATAAATTTGTATTTTTTTGATATTAGTGTCACTAAAGCCTACTTGTAGGCAAAGTTACATTTCTATTTTGCAGCAACTTTTCAGAACACGACTGCATGCTTTAAATTTTGTAACCAGATGTTCACTTGTTTGCAACAAAAGTTTTAATTTTTGTAATCACAGTGGTAGAAGACGCTGAAAACTATATCACGAGACACCATAGGAATGAAAAAAATATTGCGTTAGCATACATTCATATAACATCTTCAGTGCCCCGCACAACTTCTGTGTATTCAAGTACCATACCATCCTGTTTGTCGCCACACTGTTCCCATTTTCTGTTATCGGTCGAATTGCAAAAAAACGGAGCTAAAAACCGACTTTCCTGATTTGACAAAATGATATTTTCGCTCAAAATGAAAATTTAACATTTGGAGCGTTTTTTTGCTGGAGACAAAGAGACAAAAATTTTGCTTCAAAGATAAAATACTGACAATCAACAAGATACAAAATTCTTCAAAACCCTCAAAAAAACGTACCGGAGGCGATTTTTTGAAAAATCCGAGAGTTTTAGTAATATATTGATTATTAATGTATTACATTCAAACTTACCATTTTTATCTTCTAATATCCTCAAAAATCCACTCACTTTTAAATTCTTGTTCAGACACTCTTTCAAAACAGAGGATTATACACTTCTTAACATTTCAGCCGAAGCAAACTGGCTTTTTCTCCGCTCCCCACTGTTTTTTTCTTTGCAGCGCACTGTTTCTATTTTTTCAGCGCACAGCGGCAAAATTTCCAGCGCACTGAAAATAAAATTGCAGTGCGCTGTGGAGAAAAAAACAGTGCGCTGAAAATTTGAAAACTTAGTACTTTTTTTTCAAGAACTCTTCGCAGAAGATAAATAAATGTAAAAGAATCACCCCAAAACGAAACACTATTTCACATTTTACGGCGACTTCAGAAAATGCGCGTAGAATCCCCATTCTTCGACAAAAGTTCATCGTGCTTCATTTTGACGCGTGCCAGAGGGCTTGGAATTTTAACATTTGGCAAAATCAGAAAGAAAGTATTTTAATACAAAATATACAAATAAGAAACCCAAATACCTAAAACCATTATCTTTTTGTCAAAATCAAACATACAAAAAAAAAGTGATGTCAAAAAATTTTTTATGGAGATTTCCAAAAACATCAAGAAAAATCAGTTTTAACAAATATTTCCTTAGATAATTAGATAAATAGTTTATCTTTGCCAATATTAAAACAGTTAACTGCTAATATTAATACAAAACATTATTTTGAAGATATAAGATTAGTTCGCAAACTGACATCTCCAAGGAACTTCGCCTCACTCAAATTAAAAATGGATTGAAGACAAGCCTTATGATGAATACAAACAGTTTACATTTGATTCAGAAGAAGAGGAGGAAATGTAATAAAAAGAAATAATAGACTATGGCAAGGAAGAAAAGATTTTACATTTTAGCACAGAATTGCTATTTCAAGGGTGTATGCTGTCTGTTTCCGACAAAAGAAATTACAAAATTTATGCGTGACAGACAGGAGGCTGAGGGATTCGAGAATATGACACTCACACTTCCCAATGATGGGAAAAGTATATATCTACCTATACATGGATGTCCGGGAGCATGTAATGTGGTCAGCAAGGAGTTTAAAGAGTTGGTGGAGCAATTTATACCGGAGGGATACCCGGTGGAGTTCATTCCTGCAAAGGCTGTGAGTGAGGTGTATGGCGAAAGGCAGTACTATTTCCTACATTTCCTCAAATACGAAGATGCCATCATACTTGAGAAGTCGAAAGTGATTTATTTTGATGACGGAAGCTATACAGTGACAGTACCAGTCATAGATGTGTCCAAGGTCAGAAATTTACATTTCTTTAAGGTGGATGCTGTTTGCGGACTGACAATCTCAGGTGAACTTCGTCTCGCCTTGATTAAGAACGGATTGAAGACAAGCCTTATGCTGAATGACAAACGGTTTACATTTGATCCAGAAGAAGAGGAGGAATTGTAACAAAAAGGAATTAATGACCTATGGCAAAAGAAAAGAAATTTTACATTTTACAGCAAAACAGTTATTTCAAGGGTGTAAACTGTCTGTTCCCGACAAAAAAAATCAAAAAATTCATGTATGACGGACAAGAGGCTGAAGGGTTCGAGAATATGACCCTTACACTTCCCAACGATGGAAAAAGTATATATTTACCCATGCACGGATGTCCGGGAGCATGCGATTTAGTCAGTAAGGAGTTTAAGGAGTTGGTGGAACAATTTATACCAGAGGAGTATCCGGTAGAGTTCATTCCTGCAAAGGCAGTGAGTGAGGTATATGGTGAAAGGCAGTACTATTTCCTGCATTTCCTCAAATATGAGGATGCCATTGCATTGAACCTGTCAAAGGTGATTTATTTTGATGCTGGAAGCTATACAGTGGCAGTACCAGTCATAGATGTGTCCAAGGTCAGGAATTTGCACTTTTTTATGTTAGACGCTGTTTGCGGACTGACCATTTCAGGTGAGCTTCGTCTTGCCCTGATTAAGAACGGGTTGAAGACAAGCCTTATGATGAACGACAAACGGCTTACGATAGACCCAGAAAAAGAGGTTGGTATGTTAGTAAGAAGAAATAATGAAAACACTACTGTCCACGAAAATCCATTAACAACTCCAAAAGCTACAAATTGGAGGTCATTCTTCACAATCAAAGTAAAGTGGCTGATTTCCATTGCCAGAAAGTTTATTTCCCATTTGTTCAATTAAGAAGCTGTTTTAATTTATTACGAGAAATTATTACAAACCGTCTTTCGGGTAACTACTCACCTATCCCTATCAATCGTCCATGAGATGTTTGTAGGGCTGTACCCCGGTGCAGCCGCCTTTGTGACATGTATTTTCGCAAAGAAGTGGATGCACCGGGGTGCATCCCTACATTAACAATCAATAATAACATCATATTTCATAGTCGTTACAGTCCGTTGGTTTAGTGATGTATTTGTGGGTGTATTTCACAGAGTCTTCCGTGTAGTTTAAGTGGATGTTCCCACAGACTCCGCTTCTTGTTTAGTGTTGTTTTTGTGGATGTACTCACAGACTCCTCCGTCGCTGCGCACCACCTCCCCTAACAGCTACTCTTTGTACACATCTTTTATGATTTAATCGATTGATTGTCAGTCAAATGATTGTATATCTCAAGAAAAATTAGTATCTTTGTATATGTGAGCAGAATATTTTTGACGGTATAGGCAATGACGCCCGCATAGGCAGG
>JAGASY010000099.1 GCA_017621515.1 Bacteroidaceae bacterium | reverse complement strand
TTGTTCAATACTATCGGAGTCAGTACCCCAAACACAGCGACACAAGCTCTTCAACCTTTCCATTTTCTTTATTTCAATGTCTTTTATAAACTAAACTACAGATTCTTTCCTTTCCAAATGGACATCACTTTCCTGCGTACCGCTATCACATTGCTCACAGACACCAAAAGAAGAAGGAGCACACCGACAACCACAGTTGCCCACATAGAAGGCAGGTTAAAGTCCGTAAAGAAAGAACGGAACATTCCCACATACAAGTTTCTTACACATATCACAATGGCAAATGCAAAAAGGAACACCAAGACATTCAACCCGACGGTCAGCATCTGATATGGCATTGAAACCTTTGCCGGACTATATCCCACAAGAAGAAGATTCTCAAGCTTCGAAGTGTTCTTCTGAACAAGAAGATAGACACTCAGCATCAATATATAAAATGCAAGAATACTTATGACAAGTCCTACTGACATTACTATCCCCACAATTACACGCAGAACAAAAGAAGTCTTGCTGGCATCAAGCTTGTCCTGATCGGTCACATAATTATGCTCTTGCAAATAGCTCGCAATATTCTCATCTGTCGGATTATTGACCTCCACAATCATTCTTGTCGGACTTACAGCTGTGCTCTTTCCATATTCTTTGTTTGCCCAGTCCATAAATTCCCAAGGAACAAGAATTGTATTCAGTCTGCTGCTAAATCCTACTATATCTCCGTCATAGACATCATACTTTCCATTGCCGGACACAGCAATTCTCAGCTTCATTGCTCCGAGTATTCCTTCCGACAACTTTGGCAGACTTCGGCTCTGGGCATATCCGAAGTTGTACAAGTCAAGATAGTTGCGAGGCAGAATAATAGGAATACGTTTTTCTCCGCTAACGAAATGCCAGTTTTCTGCCATCACATCAATAAAGTCATCAGGCACAGACTCAAAAAACATATCGGTAGAGAAACTGGCAAACTCCTGTATATCAAAACTTGCCTTGACATCGAATGATGAAGAAGCAAACATGCCCACTTTTTCCACAAAGTTCTGTTTCTTTATGTCCTCAATCTCATCCTGAGAAAAAGCATTGGACTTTCCTGTAATGGTAGTCATGGCACCGATTTTCTTGTTGACAATCAGATAATCGGATTTCATAAAACTATCTTCACTGTCATACAGTGCCTGCACATCTGCATAGAACTGTACTCCAAGCAATATGATGACCATTCCAACAAGATTCGCCATAAAAAAACCGGAAAACTGCGGAATGCTTATATGTTGACGTAAAAGTTTCCAAACGAGATTCATAGTCTGAATATTTTATCATAGTTAACTTCTATCCTTCTTCCAATACTTGTAA
The DNA here is from genome assembly GCA_017621515.1 of Bacteroidaceae bacterium. Taxonomy (GTDB): domain Bacteria; phylum Bacteroidota; class Bacteroidia; order Bacteroidales; family Bacteroidaceae; genus RGIG8745. The sequence goes on along the minus strand of JAGASY010000099.1, from coordinate 20,726 downwards.
CAAGAACTCCTGCTCCTTGTCTTCTCGCTTCTTCTGTCAGAATCCGACCCATTATCTCGCTGTTGGTCTCATCAAGATGGCTGACCGGTTCATCCACAAGAATGAAATCGAACGGTTGGCACAGAGCGCGTATCAACGCGACACGTTGCTGCTGTCCGAAAGACATGCGCCCGATTTTCACATTCTCTTTGTCTGAAATGCCCAGCATCTCAAACCATTCTCTTATTTTTTTTCTTTTCTGAAATCCAGTCAACTTATTCTTTATATCCACATTCTCCATAGCCGTCAGCTCCGGAAAAAGTCTCAGCTCCTGCCAAAGCATTGACAAAGAGCGTTTACGTATCTCCACCCATCTATTTACTGTCACAGTGCTTATATCCGTATTGTCAAAAAGGATATTACCACTATAATCATTACGATAACCAAAGATATAACTGCACAACGAAGATTTACCTGTGCCCGAATTAGCTTCTACAAGATATGTCATGCCTTTCTCGAAACTCACATCCTGCATCCATATATCGCTTGACAAATCCGTGCGTTGTGAAAAAACATCCGGCAGGACATTCCGTAAATCAATCTTTTCCATCCATATAATTATTTAGTAAATATGAATTCAATTTAAAAGTATCTCCAAGAAGTTCTTGTTCTTTTCTTTCAGGCAAACTGAAAGTTCAAACTTGTCTGTATCTTCTATTCTCAAAATCACAGATTCAAAACCGGCAAGCTTATCACCCAGAAAGCCCTCCATTCCTGTAACCATAGCAATCTCTCTCAACGGCAATGACGCAAGGTTTACATACAGATACAGAATGCTGTTCTTTATATCATTTATATATGGACGCAGCACTTCACTTCTTGGTGAGAAAGCATTCTGCCTATATGCCACAGGAGTGGCGAAAAACAGATTATCGTCCTCCACACCCCACTGCAATTCATAACCTTCAGTCTTCAGCAAATAAGCATCCTTACCCACTGCACTCATCTCAATGCCGAACTTCTTCATAGATTTGCGCCAATAATCCACATCGGCAAGAAAATCCGTATTGCCCACATTGGCTGTAACTATATAATCCAAATCATTGGTATCTGAAGTGATAAAGGAATTTGGAAGAACCACAGCCACATCACCGTCTATAGCCTTTATCATCATTTCCACATCTATTCCACACTCCAACAGGAACAGCATCTGGCGAATCTCTTCATCTTGTTTAAGAGCATTGAGCAGCCATTCGCCCTGCACACCACAACATCCCCATACAAAAAAGTCTTTTGCAGGAGAATCAATGTATCTGCCCTCTATCTTTCTAAAATTATCACTACCATGAGACAATGCCTGCTGCACTTTATCATTCTCACTGTAAAGTTCCGCCTGCAACACAGCCTTGCCGGCAGAAAAATCGAGTGAAGCAATCACCTCCACATCTGCATTCCGCACATTCGAAGGAAGAAACACCTTCATTTTCTTTGCAAAAGAAGCCGGCAGAACACCCATATTGGAGTATATCACCACATCTTTATTCTGTTCAGACATCTTATCAAAATGTGTGGTGGCTTGGAAAGTGTTTTCCTCTTCAGCAGCATAGAGCGCATTAATCTCCACTTTGCTCATAGCTCCGCCTTCTTCATCAAGCGACGTAAGCAACAAGACGGAACTTTCATCGTATGCAAAATCTATATCTTCCAGAAGAGAAGACCATTTTAAACCTTCCCGTTCAACAGGACGACCACACAATCCCTGTTGGGAAAGCATATTTACGAAATCCTCAAACTGACTTTCACTATTGATGCTCATCACCATCCCGACACAGTCGTTTTTGGTCTTGAACAAATATACAGGAAGAGTAAAATCCAGTCCGGTCTTACTTGGGTCTGACACTATTTCTTCCATCTTCTCTTTGTCACTTCCGCTAACAACCAGCCCCATATAACCGTTCATCAAACCAAGCAACTGCGAATTTGCCGCATCACCTTTTTCCGCAATCTTTTTCATATCGACTGCAGCCACAAAAGTAGCATCAGCAGGTATCAGATTCACATATTCCGATTTCTTGCAGGATGATGCCACGCATAATACTATACACAGAATTAAAAATAATCTTATTATCTTCATTTTATATTCAGATTTCTGAGTCAGCCGACAAGCATCGTCAATTGAACAAATTCATAATATGTACAGCCACAAGAGCCGCCGTCTCCGTCCTGAGCCGGCTTTCACCAAGGCTCACAGGAATGAAACCGGCTTTTTCCGCCGCTGCCACTTCATCCACACTGAAATCTCCTTCCGGACCAACCAGCACAAGTGCGTCTCCACCTTTCTTTATTACATCCTTCAACAATCTTTTGTTTCCCAGTTTCACCTCATTTTCTTCACCATAACAATGGCAAATATACTTGTCCCCGGGAAAATCGAGAGCAATAAAATCCATAAAATCAAGCATTTCGTTCAGCTTCGGCTTCTCCGCCTTATGGCTCTGTTTCATAGCCGAAACCAGTATCTTATCGATTCGCTCTGTCTTTATTACTTTTCTTTCAGAAAACTTGCAACACAGAAAAGTCAACTCATCAAAACCAATCTCCGTTGCCTTTTCCGCAAACCACTCCGTCCGATCCATATTCTTTGTCGGAGCCATAGCAATATGCAGATGCCCCTTCCATTGACGCTGCTGAGGCATCGTTTCCGTGATACGGTACAAACAACGCTTCTTCGTCGTTTCTGTAATAACAGCCTTATAGAATGTGCCTCTACCATCTGCAAGCATCAGCTCATCGCCTTGCTCCAGACGCAATACCCTCACCGCGTGAACAGCCTCCTCTTCCGGCAACTCTATTGCCGCAGGAGCATCAGGGGCATAAAAGAAACGAACCTCCTTCATATTATTATCATTTAAGTTTCACATTGACCCGGTTCTTCAGATAGAAGGTAATCCCAAAACAGTTCCAGTGCTTTGGCGGTGGCAAACTCCACATTAGGCACACGTCCTCTGTCTCCTTCACACTTAAAAGTCCTCACCTTGCCGGGAGCACCAAATGCAATCCACACTGTACCAACAGGAATGGATTCCGTCCCTCCTCCCGGACCGGCACATCCGGAGGTGGCAATGGCATAATCCGTGCCGAACAACCGACACGCCCCTTCAACCATTTCAACGACCACCTCACGGCTTACCACATCAAAGCGTGCAATGGTGTCATGTCCGACACCTAAAAGTATTTCTTTCACCTTGTTCTGATAAGCCACCACACCTCCCTGAAAATAAGCAGAAGAACCGGAAACCGCCGTTACGGCAGACGCTATACGACCACCCGTACAACTTTCTGCAGTACTCAGCGTCCGTCCCTGCCCAATTAAGAAAGTCTGTATTTTCTCGGCAATCATCACTTCATGTCCAACCATCGAACCTAAGATTTTACAGGATGTCACTTTTCCATTCTTGCAAATGCAGGCTTGTCGATAGAACAGAAATCACCGTCAAGATACTTGAAATATCCCGTGATACCAATCATCGCCGCATTATCCGTAGTGTAGCTGAACTTCGGAATGAATATTTTCCATCCGTACCGCTGCGCATAATCACGAAAAGCATTCCTCAAACCGTTGTTTGCAGAAACACCTCCCGCTACAGCAACCTGCCTTATGCCGGTATCCTTCACCGCAAGACGAAGTTTCTTCATCAGTATATCCACAATCGTATGCTCAAGCGAAGCCGCAAGATCCTCTTTATGATGCTCAATGAAATCAGGATCATCCTTCATCCAGTCGCGCAAAGAATACAAGAACGAGGTCTTCAGTCCGGAAAAGCTGTAATCATACCCTTGTATGTGAGGATGTGCAAACCTATATGCTTCCGGATTGCCCTGCCTCGCAAGACGGTCTATTATAGGACCGCCCGGATAGCCCAACCCCATCACCTTCGAACACTTATCTATTGCTTCTCCAGCCGCATCATCAATTGTCTGCCCAATGATTTCCATATCATTATAGGCATTCACTTTGACAATCTGTGAATTTCCGCCACTCACAAGCAAACACAGAAACGGAAACTCAGGCTGGTCGTTGTCATCCTCATTTTCTCTGATGAAATGAGCAAGCACATGTCCGTGAAGATGATTGACATCTATCATCGGGATGCCAAGTGAGCGCGCAAATCCTTTTGCAAACGAAACCCCGACAAGCAAACTGCCCATAAGCCCGGGACCGCGTGTGAAAGCCACGGCAGAAAGCATCTCTTTCTCAATGCCGGCACGCTTGATTGCCTGATCAACCACCGGCACAATATTCTGCTGGTGCGCCCGCGAAGCAAGTTCCGGAACCACACCGCCGTATGCCTCATGCACAGCCTGACTGGCAGTTACATTTGACAGCAGGATTCCATTTTTCAGGACTGCTGCCGATGTATCATCGCATGATGATTCTATACCTAATATATATATGTCTTCCATTAAACTACAAGTATATTTATTCATGAATCAGTTTTAGAAAAGCCGGATACCAACCATCTATACACCCAACTCCTCAATATGTCAGAATCTCAACTCCGTGCTCCGTCATCACAAATGTATGCTCCCACTGTGCACTCGGCAACTCATCTTCTGTCACTACAGTCCATTCATCCTCTTCATCAATGAACACCTGCCATGTACCCATGTTTATCATCGGTTCTATGGTAAACACCATTCCCGGAACAAGCAGCATACCAGTTCCTTTCTTTCCGTAATGCTCCACATCCGGCTCTTCATGAAACTCCAGCCCCACACCATGACCACACAAGTCGCGCACCACAGAAAACCCATTCTTGTGGGCATGTTTCTGAATAGCATTCCCTATGTCGCCCACAAAGCAGTAAGGTTTAGCAGCCTGCATACCTATCTCAAGACACTCCTTAGCCACATCGACAAGTTTCTGCTTTTCCGGAGAAGTCTTTCCTATGACGAACATTCTTGAAGCATCACTGAAATATCCGTCAAGAATCGTGGAGACATCCACATTAATAATGTCTCCTTCCTCCAATATCTCCTCCTCATTCGGAATACCATGGCACACCACCTCGTTGATACTCGTACAGCAACTTTTAGGGAAGCCTTCATAGTTCAGCGGAGCAGGAATGGCACCATGACTCACAGTATAGTCATACACCAGCTTGTCAATCTCCGCCGTTGACATTCCGGCATGAATCTCTCTTGCCACAAGGTCGAGCACACCGGTGTTCACCACCCCACTCTTCCTGATTCCCTCAATCTGTTCCGGAGTCTTTATCAATTTCCTTGAAGGTACAAGATGTCCCTTATTCTGAAAGGAAAGTATCTTTTTATCCATTTCCGTCAATGGATGTCCTTTCTCAACATGCCAATTTTTCGGATATTTCTTGAAAATCATATTACGAATATTTTAAAACACAGCAAAGATACTCCGTTTTTTTCAGAAGATACCAAGAGGCTATTCAAAAATTCATAAATGAGGCCATTTTGCAATCAAAGGGACAGGGTTAAGACTGTACTTGCCCGATAAATCCCAGTGAATTTATTAAAGTTCCGGTTTAGAGTAATAGCAAAACAAAATCCATAGGTTCAGAAGTAGTGTCGTATGAATGACCTCAAAGATTCCTACCGTTGTTTTAATAAATGTTCTCAACTGACTTCTCATGCCGTTTTAGGCAGGAGTCTGTAGAATACACACGCTTGAAAACAGCAAAAACATGACAAAAATCAATTCGCTCATTTTGACAAAATGATATTTTCGGACAAAATAAAAATTTAACACTTCGAGCGATTTTTTGCCGAGAACGAAGAAACAAGAATTTTAGTCTAAAGATAACATATTAATAATCAAGCAGATGCAAAAATTCTCAAAACACTCAAAAAAGTTCGCTGGACGCATTTTTTTGAAAATCCCGAGTATTTTAGTAATCTACTGATTATTAATATATTACAGCAAAACACACCATTTTCGCCTCTAAATATAACTTCAATTTCACTCACTTTTAAGTTCTCGTTCAGACATACTTCACAAACGACGGATTATACACTTCTTAACATTTTAGCTAAAGCCCATTGTCTTTTTCTCCGCTTCTCAGTGTGTTTTTATTTTCAGCGCGCTGAAAATTTCTCCAAACTACTAAGTTTTTAAAACTGTAGCGCACTGCAAATAAAATTACAGTGCGCTGAAAATGTGACGACAGTGCGCTGGAAATTTGAAAACTTAGTAGTTTTTTTCCAAAGACTCTTCGCCAGTGGTAAACAAATGTAAAAGAATCGCCTAAAAATAAAACACTTTTTTACAATTTACGGAAGCTTCACAGAATGCGCATAGAATCCTCATTCTTCGAGAAAAGTTCGTCGTGCTTCATTTTGGAGCGTTCCAGAGGGCTTGGAATTTTAACATTTGACAGAATCAAAAAGATAGTATTTTTGGCACAAAATCAGCAAATCAAAACCAAAACAATTAAAAATCCATCATTTTGTCAGAAATTTATTTTGTTAAAAAATACATATAAAAAATTTATTATGGGAGCATTTACAGACAATTTTATTTCACATATCCCATTAATAACCAGAAAGTATTATTGCCTTCATTAGCAGAATCTGAAGCAGAACTTAGTTGCGGCAATTTTGTGCCATTCGTCTTGACCATAGGAAGATACCCGTTACATATATTTGAGTGGCTAAGTGCAACACAAAACTCTCCGTTCTCACTAACAGAAATTGGTGCAGAGAAAAGGATATAGTAGGGAGACTCTACATTAGATAGAACTGTAACCGTCTTTTCCTTGTTGTCATACATCAGCTGGTCACTCCGATCTGTCGAGAAGAATATCAAATCATTATATACGCTAAGATGCTCCAATTGCATAACTTTATCTGTACTTTTAAGTAGCAGCTTTTGATATGCACCATAATCCAAACCATTGAGCTCTTTCACATCAAATTGTTTATCTCCAAAACTAAGAAATGCCAGCGGCACACTCGAAGTTCCCGAGGTTTGGTAAATATTAAAATCGAAAGGTGTTGTGTAGATAAATTCATCTCCCCATGAAGCTATACTACCTATATCATCAAGAGTATATTGCGGACGTTGAGAGGGATGTTCTATTCGGCAGGATTGCTCGCCTGAAGAAGAATAGACAATCACCTGTTCATCCTCTAACTCGTTGGCATTAATAGCTATCTCATTATCATGGGATAGAGCGATAGATGTGCCGGAATTTACCTTTATAGAGTTTATAAATTTTCCTTCTGTATTGTATATATTAACCTTTCTTGAATCACTGTCGAATACATAGATATTATCATTCTTATCCATCGCAATGTCAGTAATGTCTATATATTCGTTCCTTGCAGCCCCTCTAAAATTAATAATTTTATGTATGCTCCTTGATGATGTGTTAATCACAAAGACCGCCTGTTGTGTTTTATCTAAAATATAAATATCTGAACTTCTTCGAATCATCTTGTCAAAACGGAAGATGGCATACTCATCGGAGGATACAGGTATAAGACTGTCAATCTGTAGATACTTTTCAAGCGATTCTATGGATGTTTTTTCATTTAAATCCACATCGATGTGCGCCGGCGCGGTGTGACCGCCACAATTGGTCAAAAGATATGCGCAAAGACCAATGATAATATTAGATTTATTCATAACTATATAAAATAAAAAATTTGAGAATGCGGCAAAGATATAATAAGTTTCAGCAAATACAAAATCTTTTGTGCCATTTCAATTTGTTACAAAGCATTTATAACAGGTATATTTTGTTTACGTAATTACATTGGAAGTCCCCTCCATCACTAAGATAGAAGGGACTTCCAAACCACCTAAATTACTGTCATATAAAAACAGATGCTGAACCTTAGTGTCAGTTCAAGGATTCATCTTTTGTAAAATTGCCGTTCTTGTCAATTCTTCCATTGCTCTTGCCGTCAGACACAATAGCCTTACCATTATAAAAAGAAGGGTCGTAATAACTTCCGGTTTTAGTTTTAGCTTGTTTGAATATGGCTGGAATAGAGAATGTACCGTCCGGATTTACATACCCCAAAAGACCATCAGTATTTATAACAGCACTCAGACTATCGGAGAAATAGTAAACACTGTATCCTCTTGGCAGAGAAAATATTTTTTGTCCGTTCTCATCAATGCAATCCCATTGAGCACGTACCTTTTTGTGTTTCGCCCACATTCTATTATTAATGCAGACAGACAGAGAAATATATTCAAGAGGAAGAACCGTATTTCCATTAATGTCAACTAATCCATAATAGCCGTATAGATTGGAAACATTCACAAGATTCGAATGACCAGTTTGTTTGATGTCAGAATATTGAGCATCATTTATCTTCTTTCCGTTTCTGTCATATAATTCCCATTTGCTGTAAAGCGTTTCTTTCACAGGTATGATGTTTCCAACATATTGCCCTATTTTGTCAAAAGAAGTCCACTTGTTAGGGATTACATTCCAAAAGACCTTATAGAAATTACATGGCAATATTACATTGGCATAAACATCAGCTACACCTTGTTTGCCACCGCTGAATATTTGCAGGAGCTTCGATTCAACAGGAATAATGGAATCTGCCACACAGTCAAGCTTTGTCGCTCCCGTGCTATCGGCAAGACCTATCTTACCATCCTTATACAAACAATAATAGTTTTCGTCATTCTTGTTTTGATAGGAAATACTATCGTACACAAACGGCTGCACCTGCTTGTCAAGCTTGTTGTCGTACAAACCATACTTCGAGTTTTCTTTGACAATCTCGATAGCATCCGATTTACTGCACGAATCATAAACCATAACAACTAAAAAGATAAGCACTGCAATAGACACGATAATCGAGAAAGCAATCTTGACATTCTCCATAAAATCGCTATTATAAAAGTTCTTTATTTTTGTCAACCATGAGGATGACACCTGCTCTTGGAGTCTTTGGTTTTCACGGCGCAATGAAGTGCGCTGCTCTACGAGTGAATTGTAATCAGACTTCTTAACTACAATGTACTCAACATTGTAAAGGCCCAGCACTTTTTCTAAAGGATTCCCACATCTTGCACAATAATGTGCACTGTCCGGATTCCCCGTATTACATTTGCTACAAACTTTCGACATAATTTATGAAAGATGATAATTTTTGTCCTTTTGAATTTCTATATCAATAATGCTCTTTTCCGATTCTATTCTAAGAAGAAACGGCTGGATTAAACTTCACTGAGCATATTTCAAACGCTCCGCTCCGCATTGTGTACAATATTTGTCCGTTTGATTAGGAAACTTATGCCCACACCTCACACAATATTCCACATAATGTGGTGTCGCCACCGGCATTGCAAAATCAACAATTGAACGGACGGCAGACAAAGATCCTCTTACAGCATTCTTCAATTCTTCCAACCGCTTTTGGATTTCTATGTTCTGAATGGCAGCAACAGCCTTGTAACCACGCGAACTTACGAAAGAATATTCACTCGAAAAATCTTCAAATAACAAGTCTTTCTCACCCACTATAGACGACAGGTGTGTATCCTTTGCCAATGCCAATAATGATAAGTATATGACCTGCTGTGAAAAATTATCATCATTCGCGTTCGCTTTCAAACGACTGAATGATTTCATCCGTTCAGGATGCTGAAAACTTTCAATACCACCTGTTATTTGATAAAACGAATTGCCCATAGAAGGGACAAATACAGAATCATAATCTACTAATCGGATGTTATTGTTCGGTGTTATCAAAATATTTGCACAAGATAAGTCTCCATGCGATATACCCACACGTCTGAAGTCCTGACACATGCGCATGAATTTGTCTGCAAGCTCTTTATATACGGAAGCCGGATGCCCCTCTTGAATAAAGTCGCTTAGGGTTTTTCCGTCCACCCATTCCATACTGACTCCAGGGATATAGGTACTGCCTATTTTAAGAGCTTTGGGTGTATAGTTGAAGTCAACAAAATATGGGAGCTTGTAAGAACGCAGAGCATTGGATATGAGTTGCAACCTCTTCTGTAAATCATCGCTTGGTTTCACATGCCACAAGCGATAGCACAAATTGCTGCCGGAACTATTCGTCATCTTAAAAGCGACACAAAATCCGCCGGGACAACACAGCGGTTTGTTTCTACGTCCTCCCAACACACATTTGTATTTTCCACGGATAGTTCCGTCAATGACATTGGCATCGACAACAAACGCTTCTTTTATTTGTTCAACATCAGGCCATACCATAATGTAAAAAGGGTTAGTTACTGATTAAACATTTCAGACAATTATTCATTCTCCAAATAATCACTGTTATCATCCTGCCTGTTTTGAGGAATGGCAGACTTTGTGTCAGCAGTATTTTTATAGCTTTGCTTTACTTTTGTTTTTTGAAAAAACTTGAAGACTTTATCAAGCAAAGGAATTCCGGTTACCGACTCCGACCGCCTTATACTTTTATCATCTTCTTCATCATGTTTAATCTCTCTTGGCTGCCCTTCATCCAGTTCTGTCAATTCAGGCGGATTTTCATCTGATTGTTCAGCCTTGTTGCTTACAAATACTAAATCATCAGGCTCTGAAGGTTCTTGTATTCCGGAAGAAGCATCAGGCTCTGTAATAATACAGGTGGCAACATTAGTTGTATATAGTTCTGCTTTCTCATCAGTGAAAACCTGTTTCTGTGAAGGTTCACTGTTCTCCACTGTCGCAGTTTCTTGATCAGACATATCATCGGACATCGGACTATCTAACAGCTGTTGTAGCATATCAGCATGAACAACCTCAAACTCACTATAATCATCGCCCTCCACCTTTATAAGAACAATTGCTACGTCATCGTCCATTTGCAGAGATAAACGGCATTCTCTTACAAAACGGACAAATTCTTCATGGCTGTTCAAGTTCCACAAAGCCTCTATTGCCTGTCCATCAGTCAACATGGCTTCCTGAAACCATTCAGCCGCACCGTCAGTCATCAGTGCGACATAACCTTGCTGCAACGGAACAATGCCTGAAATCCAATTCCCTACAATTTTATGGTCGGCTAATATGCACGACGGATGATTGCCGTAAACAATATAGTCTCTCCCTTCTTTGTCTTCTCTCGAAGAAGTACAGAATGATTGTACTCTTCCAGCTTCACTGACAACAAAAAGAGTGCTATCACCTATAATGTTATAACCTATTTCTTTATTCTGTAAATCAATGGCTATCCCCGCCAAAGTCGATGCACCAGCAGGCAAATCCTGTAGCTTGTAAAGCTCGTGTTTTAGTCTGCGTCCAGAAAGAGTAGCACGATAGTTCTCGGTTTTTTCTTTCCAAAGAGCACACACACTGTCGTGAACCTTCTCACAGAAGAATGCTGTCCACTCTTCATGTGAAAGGTTCTCTGCTGTAAAAGCATTGCATAATGCTTCAGCAATAATCTCAGGATGATAAGACGATGACACTCCGTCGGCAACAGCAAAGCGTCCCGACGACACATTTATACCTATTCGGTCTTGACATGTTATCAAGTCACCATCCTTCTGAGTTATAAATGTTTTGATTAAAAGCCTTCCCATATCACATCTTTGGTATTTCACGCGGTTCATCGCCCACAGATGAAACCGATGAGCCGAATGCTATAAGACGCGCCAATATATGTTTGTCACTTTCATTCGACACCATAAAACGGCTGTTAGACCTTGTACTAAAGCCAAAAGCATTGGCACGTCTTGAGAACAAGTCTGTCATCTCAGAACTTGCTTCATACAAGAATCGTCTGCGTTCATCGTTTGGTGTTGTATTTGGAAAACGCATAGTGATGCCATTAGACTTGCCATCGATATGTATATTGAAGACAAGAGTGTTACCATCGGGTACAGCTATGCTCTTCAAGTCTTTCGCCGCCCTAAGAGCTTCTTGCATAGCTTCACTATCCGTTCTTCCGGACTCTTCCGGATGACCATCTGTTATGTGTATCACAATAGGAGCAGGAGTCGGCACATTGTTGCGGTTTTGCTGGCTTATCCATGTGCGGATGTCGTCTGCAGCAGCCTTAAATGCCTTCGCCGTATAAGTTAGACCTTCTGGTTTGGCTTCCTTCCCTTTGTCAAACATTGGACGACCATCTGTTTCTTGTAATTTTTTGTCCAAATCAATCACAGAACCTCTGAATAAAGTGATAATGTCTGAATTATATCCAAGGATTGTTAAGCTAAATCTGTTTTTCAATTTACCAAATTCCTCGCTCATTGCACATAAATAATCAGAGACATCAGCTATAACATCTATCACATTGTCGATTTTGTTATTCCATTCCATTGAACCTGACAAATCAACTAAATAGACCAAATGTCCGGGGTGATTTGAGCCCCATGCAATCTTATAAGCCATAGTATTAAAGTTTTGAGATTCGTATTTCTAATATATTATCCAATAAAATCATTGCTTTTTCATCTACATATATACCATTTGCAGGTATTGTCAGTCCGTTACATGTAAGTGAGCCATTACTCAAATCGAACAATACCAGTCGCTCTTTGTATGTCGCCACTGCAAAATGACGGTCTAACACATTGATGCCACGGATTCTCATCTTAATCTTATGCTGCAGACCATCATCCGATGCCGTTCCGTATGTATTCCGCCCTTCATAAATTGGTATATAACACGGTACTTCTGTCATACCCAATTTCTTGATACAGACAATACCTTTCACATCCTGCCCTTTAGATGAGTTCTGTAGTTCTGATATGCGCTGTTTATATTGACATTCCATGTCAAGAAGCCTCCGGCTGGTAGTATCAACCGTTGTTTGCAATGTGTTAATTGTGCATTTCAATGTGTCCACCTCCTTTTCCTTGACTTGTAAATCAAAACTAAGAGAGTCTGTTTTATTTGCCAAGATATTGTTCTCGCTATCTTTCTTATGTAAATCCGATTCTAAAGCACTTATGTCCCTCCTTAAAGTCAACTCCTCCATTTCTTTTTGTTTTAGTTTATTCTGTATATCAGCATGTGCATCAGCCATTTTTTGCAATTTTCTTTCGGAGTCGAGAACTTCTTTCTTGCGCCTTGCCACAATATCAGCACAAATATTTGTCCTACGGCTATTAAAGTCGTTTATAGCTTTAGGAAGGACAGTCGGAAACACAATGTGCACCCATCCGCATTCTGAACATACCGATTGGTCTAACTTGGCATGACAAACCGAACATTCATTAATTCTACTATTATTATTTTCTGCCATTATTTCTTATTATTAGATTTGACTGTGTAAATAACTGGTGAATATCAGATATAATTCTCGCCGGAGTGTTTTCAAAACCACCCTGTAATATACCTATCACTTTCATTGTCTCCTTACATATCACTGGTCCCCCAGAACACCCGTTTGTAGCATTGATTCCCGACAAGATAGCATCAAAACAGCGTGTCCCCACATTCTTCTTAGAATCATACGAACTGATTGTACCTATATAAGTTTGAAAGCTTTTCGACACTTCTGTACCCTTAACATAACCACAATGTATTATTTCTGTCAGAACCTCCGGACATTTCTCCACATCTGTATCCAAAAGAAAACACTTTGCTTCATCTGGGATAGAATCTGTTTGCAATACCGCCATGTCAATGACCGGATTGTTCCAAATGACTTTCGCACCCATACATGCAGAACCTCTATTTAAAAGAACCAACAAATCTTCATTGTTCTCTATGACGTGGCTTGCAGTAATAACAAGTCTGTTTTTCTTAGAGATAAAAAAGCCAGTTCCCATACCGTTGCTACCACTAACCAAACCAACAGCATCATTAAAATGGTTTGCATCTGAAACAATATTATCGCAATCGTCATCTAATACAAGTTCAATTTTTGCATTACCAGCCTCCATTTTGCATCTATCCGTCAATACTTTGGATTGCGTAGCAGACATAATCGCATTTACACTTTGACCAAGCTCTGTATAGTTTGGAAAATCTTGTGGTCTGAATACTTGCACTGGATTCGCCTCTTCCAGAATACGAGTATAATAATTATCCTTTATAGTATTAAACAATTCCTCAGCCTTACGTACATTGCTGAACTCATTACCAAGTATGCGACGAGCATCATCAAAATAAGCAAAAGCAAGCGACTTGCATAGCTCCGGCACTTCAAAACTCCAGTTCTTTCTTTCAGCTTTCATCTGCAATACACTCCACAATTCTTCGTTCGAATAATCTTCAAATAACCAGATGTTACCAAACCTGCTGCGAAGACCACGGTTTGCAGCAAGCATTCTGTCCATCTCATGAGTATATCCAGCAAGAATCAAAGCCTGATTACCTTGAAAACGCTTGTCCGTAAGACAATTGGTGATTTCATCGATTGCTTCCGAACCATGAGTAGCCAAACTATAGGCTTCATCAATGAAAATAACCTTTCCGCTGTAATCCATAAACATTTTCTCCACAGCCATAGGAGTATCACCGACTCCCGATTTTATAAGGTCTCCAGTCTTGATAACCTTACAGTCATCTTCGTCAATAAGTCCAGCTGTATATAGTATTTTTGCCATCAGTCCTGCAACTGTCGTCTTTCCTGTCCCCGGATTGCCAGTGAAAATAAAATTCAAGTTTCGTTTTGCTATATCCACTTCACCAGTCATCTGTGCAAGTTTTCTTTGTCCGAGAGTTGCTTTCAAAAGTATCACCAAATTTCTTTTTACCGTTGAAAGCCCCACTAAGTCATTTATTTCTTTCAGCAAATCATTCACGGAAATATTATCGTTAATAAAGCGCAACTTATCCGCCGGAATATCATCTGTGATTAATGCAGAACCCGAAGCACGATGCTTATGAAGTGACAAAATAGCTTGAGCCAATTTCTCCATCTCGGAGGCATTTCCCCAACGAGCATTTTTGTGTGCCCACATGTGAGTGATTACACGCTGTATATCACGGTCAAAATCAGGTGTTGTTGGCATGTCGCTTATTTGCCGTTGGAATATCTTATAAAGAGCATCCAGGCTATAATCTTTAAAATCAAAGAACGACTCCTTACCATTGAAACGACGCATAAACCCGGGATTGCCGTTCTTTATGAGGTTCTCCATATCCTCTTTATAGCCAGCAAGAATAACCAATGAATCACGGTTGTTCTCCATGAACTGTATTAATACTTCTATGGCCTCCTTACCGTAGTCAACATGATTGCCATGCGAGCCTCCACTCATAAGTCCATAAGCCTCATCAATGAAAAGCACACCACCTTTGGCACGATCGCACAAAGCTTGCGTCTTTACACGTGTCTCACCAACATATTGTCCTTCGAGATCTCCAACTGTTGCTTCAATAAGATGACCTCGTTCAAGCAGTCCCTCTTCACGCAAGATGTCTGCAAGCAATCGTGCTATTGTAGTCTTTCCCGTACCGGGATTGCCACTGAAAACAAGATGAGGACGAAAACGTGCACTATTCTGCCGACTCTGGGCATCACGGAGTGATGACACATATTCATTGATTTGTCTTATGATATCTTCCGTTCCTGCCATCTTTTTCAATCGGTCTATAGCCTTGTCTTTATCCAAATTCAACACCATATCAGAAAATTCTTTCAGCGGCATTTTCAGATAATGATTCAACAATTCTTCATCACCAACATAGGCACCTTTGTCATCATTACGTTTCGTTGTTTTTTGACTGAGCCTTACAGATGCCGTTTCAATACCCGGACATTTTAAGACATCATGAAGCCCTTCAACAATTCTGCGACGGTTCAAGAGATTACGGTATTCGTCACGTGTAGGCCCTGTGACGCAGTAAAGTTGACTGCCACTGTTTTTATCACCATTAACACCACCAATCAATGCTTCCTTGAAAAAAGCATTTCTAAAAAGCTGCCCGCTATCATCGTCAAAAAGCGATTCTATATTGTCCGTACTGTACAGCCCTATTATTTTAGTTTGATAGTGATTGCTGTTGTATGTCGTCTTCAAATCATCCAACAGCGGAAGAATGTTTTCAATATGCTCATAGGAATCACTCTTAGCTGTGCTAAAGATGAACACCATTTTCCTGTCCTTATGAGTTTTTACATAATGGTTTATTGTGGTGAACGGTTCAACAGTAGCAGCCACCCTGTAGTATGTCTGTTCCTTGTCAAGACATTTTTGTATCTGCGCATACTCATTCTCATCATCAGGTACATACGTCTGTTGCTGTTCTGCAGCGCGACGTTTGCCAAAAGGACTTGAGATTTTGACAATATACTTTCCTCCCTGTGGAATGACATTTTGCTTTTGCTGGTCTTTCCTTAAATTAAACAGTTCAACTAAGTCGTCTTTTCTATAACTAAAAAAATTATAGTCTTGGTTCTGGCTATAGAAACAGACATTATATCCTTGACTCCGGAAAGTCAGATACAAAATCTCACGTATTCCGTAGCATCTCAAATCAGGACCTATGAATATGTCGCCCAGTCCCGGTCCGTATATTCCGGAGAACAACGGACGCGCTGGAAGATTGAAGTTTCTAATTCGTCCTACTTCCATGCCGTACAATTATCTTTTGAGCACACGCTCATTTATTTTCTTTGCTGCCCCTTTCTTTCCCATCTTTGCACCATCGCTTAACTCCGGTATCTTTTCGTTACCGCCTCCCACTGGTGCATCAATAGAACCTAACTTATGCCCGCTTTTCTCTATCTGAGTTTTTATTCTTTGCAAAGAGCGGATATAGTCAAGATCTGTGATGTTACGTTCATCATTACGATGAAATATTATCTGGTTGTCCATTTCATTTTCATCAGGGCGTATGACAATAGATATGCGTTCACCGTTGACACTCTGGAGTACGGCGAAAACCCCTTCTCGCCAATCATTATCACGGTCTTCACCACCAAGATAGCCCACAGCATCACTGCCATCAGAATTATGCTCAATCTGCCATCCCTGAGAGATTAGGGCTGTAACGATATTCTCCGTAAGTTCTACTCGGTTCTCACTCAAAATAGCACTTTTGACGGCCTTTTCCACCATCAATGCAGAATTAGCCTCAATCTCCCCAATCTGAGCCACAATCTCCTTGATGCGTTCAGTGTCCGGCTCACTTTCAAGTTCATGCCTCAAAGTTTCAAGCTTTCTACTAAGTGCATCATATTTGCCACGATTCCAAAAATCTGTTTCAAGCGATGTTGCCGACTCCGGATCGTTTGGATAAGCTACAGTGACTTCACGATTACTGTGCACTTCCGCCAATACGGTTTCAAGAACAGCCATTGCATTCGAGCATATAGCATCATAAATAATTTTCTTTTTCAAAGCTTCTTCCTCAGCCAATTGTATTTGCAATATCACTTCTTTTGCCTGTCCGAGTGCACCATAGCCTGAAGGGTCAGCAAGAAGCACCTCCATGCGTTTCTGTATTTCTCTCGCTTTTTCCGGACAAAAACGTGCAATATCAATACGGCGGAACGCATTGTCGTATGTCGTTTTCGCCAATGTCACAGCCTCTCTGCGCTTTTGAGCCTCATCGCTGAATCGGTCAAGTATTGCATCGACTGTCTGCTGAAGCGATTTTATCTGCTCCGTGTGTTTGTCCAATTGTGTTTGCTGCAATTTGAAGCGACTGTCCACATTTTGTTCCAGTTGCTTTATATGCTTATCTATAGCCTCAAATCTTTTCTTTGTACGCTGTTCCAATGACTTTATATCATTTTTCAGTTCCGCATTACTTTTTGCCAACGCATCATCAAACGATTCCGTAACGTCATAGATGGCATCATAGAGTTCACCCGCCATCTTCTCCAATCGTTCTTGCTGCCGTTTATCAACCTTGCGTATATTTTCATTCACGTCGTCTATAGCGTTGCCGAGTTTGCTCATCATCTCCCGTTTTGTACGTTCTGCCTCCTGAGCGGCTTTTTGTTTCGCTATTCTCTCAGCCTCGTTCCGGACTTCATCCAGCTTTCTTGTAAACTGCTCACGAGCCTCATACAAACGTTCACTCACAGTATTGATAGCATCATCAGCCTGTATTATACTGGATATTTTAAATTCCCTGCTCATATTTTTTGTTTTAATGG
Source organism: Bacteroidaceae bacterium (assembly GCA_017621515.1). Classification (GTDB taxonomy): domain Bacteria; phylum Bacteroidota; class Bacteroidia; order Bacteroidales; family Bacteroidaceae; genus RGIG8745. The sequence continues at coordinate 2,699 of JAGASY010000099.1, read as the reverse complement.
TATTCCTATTATATCTATTACTTTGTTATGAAAACTCACCTCTATGCTCCTCTTGCCTTTATTCATCTCCTCCTCATAGGCAGTGAGACGGTCTGACAGAAAATGGATACGCTGGTTTGACGAACCCCGCAGACCTATGCCGTCATTAAGGCTGTCAATATATTTGCCGTCAATCAGAACGTCAGTCATCTCCAACACCTTTCTTACCATCGGGCTATCAAGATTTTCCAGATTGAAGCCGGTGAAAATCAAGACCGTCAACTCCGGGCGGTACTCCCTGACCATCGAAAGCAATGAAACCAGTGCCTCTGCTTGCAAAAATGGTTCACCTCCACTTATTGTCAGACCATCAATGCGGCTGTTGCTTACAATATCTTTCGCCAACGACTCTACTTCCGCAATTTTTGCAGCTACAACAGGACGTGCTTGCGGGGTTATGCAGTTGAAACAGTTGAACGGACAGCCCTGCAACCAAATGGCATAACGCAAACCGGGCCCGAGATTTCTTGTTCCTGTGCGCTCAACGGCAAAAAGGTTAATGACCGCTTTACTCATAAGCTGCCTGTCGGTTTGGTGTCGCGTTCAAAAACATGCTGCTTAAGCAACTCGTCATACCGTCCTAACAAACCAGTCACTTGTCTGTCTATTTCCGGCAGTTCCGTAGCAGCAGCATCAAGCTGTTTCATAATGGCACCATTCTCCACACGATGAACTTTGAATGTATCTAACTTCTCCACATGCCGCTTCCGCAGTTCTTCGATACGCTGTTCCAACTTTTTCGGAAAGTCTGTAGTGTCAATACTTTCGAGACGTTTAAGACTTTCTTCAGCCATGATACTGAGCAAGATGGCAAGTTTGACATCAAAACCATCGGCTTCCAACAAAGAAATCTGGTCTTGAAGTTCTTTCTCTATATCTGCCAGTCGCACAGACTGAAGCATTTCTTGCAGATTTGTCATATCTTTTTCGTTTTACGCAGTTTTAATATTTTGGAAATCCTGTCTTTCAGCCTATATATGTATTCCAAATTGATTGGTCGGATTATGGCCGGAGCAGGTAAATTTAATTTCAGATTTTTCCTTCGTCTGCGAGTTTATTCGTGTCCAAGGGCTTTCGGCTTGGTTTGCCACCACCAACAGGCTTGGAAGTTATCGAATCCGCTTTCTCCGTTTTTTGCTCAGGAATAGCAGACACAATGTCGGTTGCCCTCAAACTATCCGGCATATTCCCTCCCACATCAGACTTATGCAACCAGATGATACGGAAAGAATTTCTTGAAAGTTCTTTCACCGAAACAAAAACGTTCTGATAGGCATCTACCGAGAAGCGCAAGGTAATCACAGCCATCCCTACACCTTCTATTTCTGCCGCCACAGGAGCATGACCGACAATATCCCTCCATGTGACATCTTCAAAAAATGCAGAAGAAAGTGTCTCTTCGCATAAAGGCACATATATCGGTTCGTTTAATTTTATGGCTCTTATAAGGTTACAGCCTGAATTGCCTATGCCGACTTTTGTCTTCTGCAATGCCATATCAATGTCAATGCGCCCATTAAGTGAAACCCCAGACTCCACATCTATAATAATATGGTTATGGAATGTCTGTTCCAACACATATCTGAACGGTTTGAATTGTATGTAGTCGCTGCATACAGCAACCACATCAGTCCTTACCTTATTCTTAATGACTTCAAACTCATTACGTATGTCTGCCAACAAACCTTCCGGACACAAATATCTGTCGCAATAATCATCGTAATACAGTTTTCCGTTTTTTTCCACAAACAATTTATTCCATTCACGAGTGTAACGGTCTGTAATCTCCGTAGATAACATTCGGGAGAAAGAATGGGAAATGTCTTCACTAATGAAATCAATCTTTATTTTTGAAGGTTCTGTATTTCTGTTGATTTTGCAGTGATAAAGGGTATATGAATTTTCCGTGATATCTATCAAGGTCAATTCAGACATCCCGGAACATTTGTCAACAGCAAAAACAGCTTTATGTTCTGCTTGAGATGTAGCACAAATATTTTTTATCTTTTCAGACACATAATCTACATAAGCCTTTCTCATATATATTTCTTAAGTTACAAAATATACGGCCTATATCCTTCTCCGTATATTCGTGTTGTTTTTATAGCTTCATTTCTACTGTTTGTTTTTACAGAACAAACATGCCACATGCAAATATGGAAAATATTTCGTGCAAAACAATCCGAATACATACATTTTTTATACTTTTATGCCCTACAACATGTTTTCGGGCAATACTCACAAACTTCTCTGTCGCAATTGTGCCATGCTTCTAAGTCAGAAATAATGGGGAAGCTTGCGATGAAGGAATCTGTCGAGAACACCCACACAAATAGCAAAAACATGACAAAAATCAATTTGCTCAATTTGACAAAATGATATTTTCGGTCAAAATGAAAATTTAACACTTCGAGCATTTTTTTGTCGATAGCGAAAAGACGAAATTTTTGGATTAAAGATAAATTACTGATAATCAATTAAATATAAAATTTCCCCAAACACTCAAAAAAGTTCGCCGGACGCATTTTTTTGAAAATTCTAAACATTTTAGTAATATATTGATTATTAATATATTACAGCGAAATCAACCGTTTTCATATTCAAATACAACTTCAAATTCACTCACTTTTAAGTTTTTGTTCAGACACACTTCTTACGCA